>JAMOAF010001086.1 GCA_023621895.1 Planctomycetota bacterium | reverse complement strand
ATCGAGCTGCAAGCGGACTTCGGGAAACTGGCCCTTGAGCATCTTCTCAACGGCCGCCGGGTCGGCCGAACGGATCGGATAGATGGCCAGCTCGGGCTTCGCCTCGGCGGCGCTCTTGTCTTGGATCGCGGCCAGGTTCTTTTCGATCACGGCATGACTGGCGGCGGTGGCGATGACCATCAGCTTCCGCGTGTCCGCGTCGTAGGTGATCGCGGCTTTGCGAGCCAGTTCCCTCAGCCCGCCGATCAGGCTCTGCGATGGCGCCTCGCGGAGCGAGTAGAACCGCAGCTCCGCCGCGTTCGGGCCCGCGGCGCCCGGATCGAGCTGTGCCAGGGCGTTCTTGATGACCTCGTGGTCTTCGGCCACGGCCAGCGCCATGATGCTGTCGGTGCGGTAGTCGAGCGTCAACTTGGCTTTCGGCGCCAGGTTCTGAAGCAACTGGAAGACGGCCCGTTCATCGGCGTTCTGCATCCGGTAGACGGCCAGCGTCGCCGGGTTTTCCGACGAGCCGACCTTGCTCAGTCCGGCCAGCGCCGACTCGATCGCGTCGTGCTCCTCCTGGGTGGCGAAGGCGAGGATGTTGCCGGTCGAACTGTCGACCGACATGGTCGCCTTGGGCGCGAATTTCTGCAACTGCTCGATCATGTTGCGGGCGGCCGAGAAGCGGTCTCCATAGCCGTAGCCGCCGTAGGGGTCGGTCCTGACCGCCGTCACGGAGTAGACCTTGAAGAAGGGCTTTTCCTTTTCGGAAGCCGCCTGGTCGATCTTGTCCAGCGCGTCCTTGACGATCTGGTGGTCGGCGGCCGACGCCACGACGGTCAACTGCCGCGCGTCGGCGTCGATGCTGATTCTCGCCCGCGGAGCAAGCTCCCTGAGCCCGTCGGAGAGGGTCTCCGGGACATCGGACTTGAGCGTGTAGACTTTCAGCTCGGGCGTGTTGCCCGGGCCGGCGAACGTCAGTTTGTCGATCGAGGTCTTGAGGATTGCATGTTCCTCGGCGGTGGCGAAGGCGGTCAGGCTTCCCGACTCATAGTCGACCGAGAGCTTGGCATTCGGCACGAGAGGCTGCAAGTTGGTCATGAACGACTGGAAGTGATAATATCGCCCCATTGACGATCTGCCGCCGAGCCCGCGGACCTGGTAGGCTTCGAAATACGGCTGGGCCCCTTCAGCCGCCGCCTTTTCGAGCCGGTCGACCGCATCCTTGACCAGTTGCTGATCGGCGGGCGTGCCGACGACGGTCAGGTTCAATCCATCGACGTCGAGGGTGACGTCCGCGCCGGGGACGAGCTTCTGCAAGCCGGCGACCAGCGTGGAAGGGGCCTTTTTCGCGAGCTTGTAGACATGCAGCAGGGGCGACCCCTCGGCTCCGCCGCCGGGAGCGAGCTTTTCCACCGCTTCCTTGAGCATCGCGTGCTCCTCGGGGCTCGCCCAGGCGATCAGCTTGTTGTTCTTGGCGTCGATCATCAGCTTGGCGCCGGGCACGAGCTCCTGGAGCCCGGTGGTCAGCGTGGCGGCGGTCATCAACTGCCCCGATTTGGTCGCCTCATAGCCGATCGCGCCCTGGATTGAATAGGCCTCGAATCGCCGCTGCGTCTCCGGCGCCATGCCGGCCTTGAGCTGCTGGAGGATCTCGCCGATCACCTTGTGCTCCGACGGCTTCGCCCAGACCGAAAGCTGCGTCGGCTCGTTGTCCTGAATGATTTCAACCTCGGGCATTTCCTTGGTGAGCGACTGGACGACCGCCTCGAACCGCTTGCGCTGGGCCGGGGCGACCGGGAAGACCATCAGGGTGTTCTCTTCCTCGGCGGCCAGCGCGCCGTCGATCTGTTCGACCGTTCGCCGGATCAATTCCTGGTCGGCCTCCGTGGCGACGACGACAAGCCGCTTGCCTTCTTCGTCCACGGTGACTTCGGCTTTCGGCGCCAACCGCGCGATCACCGCGGAGAGCGCCTTGGCCGGCTTCTGCTTGAGGTTGATCACGCGGGCCTGGGGGTCGTTCGGCCCCGGCTCGGTGGGTTGGATCTGGGCGAGCGTATTGCGGATCGTGGCTTGCGTTTCGGGCGGCGCCAGGACAATCAGCCGCTTGTTGACCGCGTCGAGCTTGATTTCCGCGCCGGGGGCGAGGCCCTCCAGCAGCGAGAGCGCCGTCGTCGGATCGGCCGAGGTGAGCTGGTGGATTTCGAGCTGGCTCGACTGGTTGACCGCGGAGGGGCGGCGGCCGAGTTTTTCCACCGCCGCGCGGAGGATTTCGTGCTCGGCGGGCGTGGCGAACGCCACCAGGTCGCCCGTCTGCGAGTCGATCGTGAGCTTGGCGTTGGGCACCAGTGTCTGGAGGCTGGCGAGAAACTCGGCCGATCGGGCGGCGCGCGCCGCGGCGGTCAGCCCCGTGATTCCGATCGGGTAGACCTCAAACCGCCGCTGCTCGTCGGCCGAACCGTCCGCGTCGATCTGTTTGAGGGCCGCCTCGATTGCCGCCTGCTCGGCGGCGCGGGTCCAGATCAGCAACCGGTTGGACTTCGCGTCGAGGGTGATTTTCGTGTTCGGAAAGAGTTCTCCGATCACCTTGGTCACGCTGGCCGGATCGGCCGACCGGAGCGGATAGGCCGCAAGCTGGAATTGTTCCTCGGGCGGCAGCTCCTGGCGGAGCTCATCGAGGACGCCGCGGAGCACCTCGTGCTCCGAAGGCCGGGCCCAGATCGACAATTGGCCGGGCTTCGTGTCGGGGATCACCTGCACGCCCGGCAGCTCCGCCGTAATCCGGCCGAGGACTGCCTGGAAGCGGTTCTGCTGCTCGGTGGTGACAGCGTAGACGACAAGCTGCGGCTTCTCTTCCGGCGGCAGCGTGGTGGTTGCCTGCTCGAGGGTTTTCTTCACGACCTCGTGATCGGCCGGCGCGGCAACGACGGTCAGGTACTTGCCGCTCGCATCGGGCGTGATCTGGGCCTTGGGGGCCAGCGTCTTGAGGATCGAGAGCACGGCGGCGGGCAGGTCTTTCTCCAGCGGGTAGAAGCGGACTTCCGGCCCCGTTGTGCCGGCATCTTCGACCGTCGCGATCGTCTTGATGATCTTCTCGTGATCGGCCGGCGTGGCGACGACCATCAGGCGGCCGTTTTCGCCGTCGGGCGTGATCTCGGCCTTGGGGGCGAGTTGGCCGAGCAGCTTCAGGACATTGGCGGGCAACTGCTCCTTGAGCGGATGGAAACGCAGCTCGGGGGTGTTCTCGGGCAGTTCCGACTGCTGTAGCTCATCGAGCGTCTTTTGGATCGTGGCCTGTTCGGCCGGCACGGCCAGCGCAAGCAGGTTGCCCGACTTGGTGTCGATCGACAGTTGCGCGGCGGGAGACAATTCGCCCAGCAGGGATTGCACGATGGCCGGGTCGAGATCGCCGAGCGGATAGATTCTGAGCGAGGGGGTATTTTCCGGCGCGTCGCCCTGCCCGAGTTTTTCGATCGCCGCGCGGACAAGCGCCTGCTCTTCCGGCGTTGCCCAGACGATCAGTTCGCCGCTGGCCGCATCAAACGTCAGCGTGGCCCTGGGCACGAGTTCGTTCAGGTGCGATTCAAGCACCCGGGAGGCGCCGGGGCTCCGTTTGGAGAGGCTGCGGATCGTGTAGGTTTCGAACCGTGGTTGTTCTTCGGGCGTCTGGGAAGTGATGCCGGCGATCGACTTCTTGATCTGCTCGTGTTCGGCGGCGGTGGCCCAGACAAGCAGTTTCGCGCCCCTTCGGTCGGGGAGCATCCGCGCGCCGGGAAACAGGTCCTTGAGCATTTCCTGGGCGCTGGTCGGGTCGGTCGTTTTGACCGGATAGGCGACAAGCTGGAACTCGCCCTCGGCGGCCGTCCCCTGGCCCTCGAACTGCTTGAGGATGCCGGCGATGGCCTCGTGGTGCAGCGCGGTGGCCCAGATGGCCAGTTCGCTCGCCTTCATGTCCGGCAGGACGACGACGCTGGGCAATTCCCTGACCAGGTTTTGCAGGACGGTCGTGAACCGCTTCTTCTGCACGGGGGTCACGGGGTAAACGACCAGCTTGCTGCGATCCTCGGCCCTGGCCGTCTCGAGTTGCTCGACGCCGCGGCCGATGATCTCCTGGTCTGTGGCCGAGCCGACGACGATCAGGCGATTGTTGTTGGAGTCGTAGGTCACCAGGGCGCCGGGCACCAGCCCGGCAAGCACCGATTGCAGCGTCGGCGGGTAGTGATCCTTGAACGGATAGAACCGCAGCTCCGTGGCCGAACGGGGGGCCGGCTGGCCTTCGACCGCGGGTGGCATGAGGCGATCGAGGGTCGACTTGATCGTTGCATGTTCGCTCGGATAGGCGAACACCACCATGTTGTTGGTGGCCTTGTCGATGTTGACCTGCACGCCGGGAAAGAGCGATTCGAACATCATCTTCAACGAGTCGGGGTCGCTGTGCGTGATTTCGTATACCTCGACCATCGGCGCCTCGCCGGCGGCAGCCGGCCCGCCGAGCTTTTCAATCACCGACTTGATGATCTCGTGTTCGGCCCTGGTGGCGAAAGCCATCAAGCGGTTGTTGCCGCGGTCGATATGGATTTCGGCGCCCGGAACCATCTGCTGGAGCGTGTTGAGAAACGTATCGGCCGTCGGCTGCGTCGCCGCGGCCGGGGCGGCCGGGGCGGCGCTGGCGTCTTGCGGGCTCTCGCCCCTGAAGTAGCGGGAATAGCGGCCGCCTTGGGGATAGTAGCGAGCGCCGCCAACCGGGACCCTGCGCCCGTACTCATCGATCCGGTACCTGGGGCTGCCGTAGCGGTCGCGGATCAGGCCCGCGTCTCCGCCGCCGGGCGCGGCGGCCGCGCCGGCTTCCTTGATCGGGTAGATTTCCAGGTAGCGATCCAGCTCGGGCGGCAGATCGGCCTCCATGCTTTCGAGCACTTTGGCGATCGTGGCCTGGAAGTTCGGCGTCGTGTACGCGTACAACTGGCCCCGCTTGGCGTCATACTCCAGCGTGACGTTCGGGATCATCTTGCTGACAACGTCCTGGACTGCCTTCGGATCCGCCTTGGTGATTGGGTAGACGACCAGCTCGGGCGGAATCGGCTTCTCCTTCGGCGGCTCGGGCTTCGGCTCCTCTTTTTTCGGCTGGGGAGGCTCGGGGACCGACTCGATCACGGCGCTGATCGCCCGCATCACGCCGGCCATGTCGCTGACCACAAGCTGCTTGGTCGCCGGGAGCGCGACGATCTTGCCGTGCGGCCCCAAGAGCGGCTTGATCTCCGCTTCGACCACCATGATGTCCTTGCGCCCGAGAGGAAACTGCACGCTCACCAGTTCGAACTTGCCGCGGCGATCGAGTTCCTCCAGGGTGACCCGGGGGATCAACCCGTCGGGTATGCCCTGCGAGAGATCATGGACGATCAGCATCTTGTCGCGGCGGATCAGCGTGAAGCCTTTTGTTTGCAGGACGCCGTTGAGGATGTCGATTGCCTCTTCGGGCGTGTACTCTTTCGTGTCGCTGTAGTTGAAGGTGCCCGGCGGCGGGTTGTTGATCACCAGGGAGAGGTCCGCCTGCTCGGCGAACCATTCGAGCACATCGGCCCAGAGCTGGAAGCGGAAATTGAACCGGATGCTCCGCCGCTGCAACTTGTTGAGCCAGTTGGCGCGCTGGTCGGCGGTGAGCACGTTGGCCAGTTTCTGCTCGGCCTCGAGCATTGCTCGGGTGCGCCCCTCCGCGTCGGCCGTGGCAATCGCCGCCGCACGCTCGTTGAGAATCGCCGCGACCCGGGATCGCTGCTCGTCGGTCAGTCCCATCCGCTCGGCGATCTCCGGATGGACCAGCTTGGTGTAGCTTGTCTCGGGGTCGTAGGCCCGTGGCGGCCTGCCCGATGGTCCGCCCGGCGGTCCGCCCGAGCGATCGCCCTCAGGCCGTCTTCCCCTGGGGCCGCGGCCTTCGCCTGTTGGCGGCTGGCCTGGCGTGGCGGGTGGTGTCTCGGCGGGTTTGGCCGCACCGTCGGAAGGCGACGGCGAACCGCCAGTGGCCGGCGCCGGCGTGGCGGCGGGCGCTGGGGCCGGCGTGGCGGCGGGCGCTGGGGCCGCGGCCGGCGCTGCTGGCTTTTGCGCGCCTGCCTCCTGAGACGCCGCGGGAGCGGGCTGCTGGCCGATGGCCAGAGGGACCGCGCCAAGCGAAACGAACAGCGCCAACGGAGCGCAATAGGCGAGACTGCGCGTTGGGAATCCGGGCACGATGTATCTCCAGGGGGAGTTTCAGTGTTTGGGGAGACCTGTTCTCCAGACTAATTTCAAATCTGGAAGACGTAAAGCAAGTAACCGAAAGTTCTTGCGCAAATTTCCCATTTTAACGGTTGTGCCGGTTATCGGCACCAATCCGCAGGGTTGATTACGCTGGGCAACAGGCCTGCCGAGGCGGGGTTGGGGCGGGCACGGCAGCAGGCGCCAGCGGATCGTGCAGGCACCACGCGCCGCTCGATGACGGTGGGAATCAAAGGCGTGACGGCAGGGCGTGCGTATCCCTGTCCGGCGATTGGCGACTCGGCGGAGTGCCGTCCAACTTAATGAAATGGACCGCTGGCCGGCTACTTTCGCCTCGCGATACCCTTGGAAGTATACACGAAAAGAACCGGTTCCGAAAGTTTTTTCGGTCGCGCAAAAAAGGGGGGCTCCAAATGAGCTTGCGTGATTCTGGGAGGAATTCACGAGAGCGTGATGGCCGCGTGGGCTTGCCCCGCGGCGCGCC
>JAMOAF010000279.1 GCA_023621895.1 Planctomycetota bacterium | reverse complement strand
CAGCAAGACCTGGCACAACCGATTGAGTCTTGCGCAGACGTACTTGCGGCGTGCTGCCTTCGGCAACAACTTGATCGGCGCCGCTCGCAGTCTGGCCGCTTCTCGAGGATTGCGCAAGAGCGAAACGCAATAAACGCCGCCGGTCACGCTTACTACAACGCACAGCAACTGTACCAGATCGGTCATCGCCGGTACTCCTGTATTTGATGTTTTCACCAGTCAACTTGATCAGGGGGTTGGAGTTGAAGAGCGAGCGCCTGGCCGAACCGTCCGGCGAACGCCGCGCAGAGCACCTCGGCGTTCCTCGTGCCGTCCATCCGGGTCAAAAGGAAATGTTCCTCTTCCCCGATTTGGAAATAGGCACCAGCGCTCGGGGCTTTGACCACGTAGCGGCCCGGTTCGCCGGCGGCTGCGAGCAAGAACTCCGGCCGGCGGCAGGGCGGTTCAAGGGCAACGTCGGGCATTGGCTGGACTCCGCGTTGTTTCTCCGCAGGCCGCCGTAAAGAGACACGAAAGGGTAAACTATTGATACGGCCGGGCGTGCGCGCCGCCCGGCCGCGTCACGTGGGTCTCAGCAACCGAAGCAATCATCGGGGTAATTGCCATAGATCAGATCCAGGGCGGCGATCGAGATTTCGCCCAGATTGAAAATGCCGCCGCCGATTCCCTTGCCGGCGACACCGGGGGCGCTGGCGGCGCCGCCGATCGCCTTATTGCTGGTTACGGTGGTCTCGGTGAGCGTGGCGGCTCCGAAGTTGAATAATCCGCCACCCAGACCGTCACCGCCTTTGAGACTTGCGCCGGCCGCTCCGCCGATCGCCTGGTTTTCGGTCAGGATGCTGTCTTTGATGGCCAGCGTCCCAGCGCCGTGGAAGACGCCGCCACCCTGCGCGTTCCCACCCTTGCCGTTGAGCCCACCTTCCCCGCCGCGGGCGAGATTGCCTTCGAACAAGCAGTCGGATATGCAACCGCTTGTGCCGAGGGTTGGGATCGGAACGCCGGCCAGGATGGCCCCCCCGGCGCCGATGCCGGTATTGAAACCCATGGCGCCGGCCCCGCCGATCGCCTCGTTATCGAAGAAGCGGCTATCGCGCACGTCCAGGAGGGTGTCATACAGGGTGCAAATGCCTCCACCCGACGCGACGCCATCGACAGATCCACCGGTAATAACGCGATTGTTCGCATTGGCGCCGCCGAGGGCCAGGTTTTCGACAAAATCGCTATCTTGGACTCTCAGAGTCGGTGAAACGTCGGGACCGATAACCACCTTGCCGCTATAGATGCCGCCTCCGTAACCGGTTCCCCCACCGCCGCCGTGAAGACCGACTGCACCGGCGCCGCCGATGGCCACGTTGCCTTCGAACCAGCAGCCCTTGACAGTCAGATCTGCGCTGCCCGTATTCAGAGCCCCTCCGAAACCGGGACCGCCAAGGCCGCCCGTTGCGGCGGCGTCCGGCCCCCCGTCCCCGCCCTGGGCCAGGTTGTTGGTAAACACGCTCCCGATCACGACGGCCAGACTGCCGGCGCCGCCGGTGACGATAGCGCCGCCCGAACCCTGGCCGCCGTCGCTCGCGGCTCTGCCCACACCGCCAATCGCCTCGTTGCCGCTGAACGTGCAGTCCCTGACGGTCAAGGTCGCCGGAGCCTGGCTGCTTAACAAGCTGAATCGCCAGTTGTCGATCGCACCGCCCCGGCCGTTGCTTGCCAGCGTGGCGTCGTTGCCATCGGAGCCCCGGGCCAGATTGTCCTCGAACGTGCTGCTGGTCACCAGGGCCGTGCTGCCGCCCGCGTTTTCAATAGCGCCTCCGAGGCTGCCCCCTTGATGCGCCGCGGGCCCCGTGCTGCCGCCAACCGCCTGGTTGCCGGTGAACGTGCTGTCCCTGACGACCAGGATCGAATCGACGTCGTTATAGATCGCACCGCCCCGACTCTCACTGATGCCGGCGAAGGGACCGATCGACTGATTGTCAGCCATCGTGCAGTTTCTGACCGTGAGGGTCGCGCCGTAGATGTTGGCGATGGCGCCGCCCGCGGCGCTGCTTCCAGCCAGTGCGACGGCCTGGTTGTCAACGAAGGTCACGTTTGAGATTGTCAGATCGGCGCCCGTGTTCAGGATGCCGCCGCCTACCGCGACGGTGCGACCGGAGTCTCCCGGCACCGTGGCGCTGGTCTTCCCATCGGCGACGGTCAGGCCATCGATGCGGACTTCGGTGGTGCTGCCGTTGATCTCGAAGACTCGGGTGGTTCCGCCGCCGCTGATCGTAAGGCGGTCCGCGCCGGGACCGAGGATCTTCAGGTCGTCCGTGACGGTCAACTGGCTGGCCAGCGTGATCGGGCCGGTGATGTCCGAAGCGAAGACAATATTGTCCGCGCCGGCTTTCGCGTTCGCGGCCAGGATGGCGGCGCGGAGCGAACCCTCGCCGCTGTCGCCGGGGTTTACAACGTGAAATGTGCTCAGGAGCATGCGGTCTTCCAGAACCTCCAGCCGGAGCGGAGAGAACCGGCATCGGTTGACACGCCTCAGGTGTTGGCCATGGCGCTCGATGTGGCCCTTGCGGCGGGAACTTTGGGGCCGGGATTGAAGCCAAGAGTTGCGGGACATCATTTCGTCTCCTGCATAGAAGCGGCTTGCGGGACGAGGGGGGAGGCATCGCACTGAGCGCGCAAGCCAGAGGCTCAGGACGATACCGGACACTGTCTGCCTCATCTCTCCCGTTTGCCTTTCAAGCACCCTCTGTCGGCCAAGGCCTACCGGTAGCGGTGGCCAGGCGGCCAAGTGCAACAGTCGGTGGGGGACCAGTTGCTCATGCATATCCTGGTCTTTCCCATGGGCTGTATGCTCGCCGGCGCAATCCGCTCTTCGAGCTTGACGATGCGGAATCGCCTCGGTTTCTGCCCAGCCCCGGGCTGGAGCGCGTCTTGTTGTTTCTGACGATGTGGCTCCATGGCGAACCTCCCTTGTCCAAAGGGCACGCAAACGTTCCGTCATCTGCCGACTGACCGATCTTCTCCAACGTCACCTACCTTCGATGGCGATCTGTGGTAAAATGCAGCAAGCCGTGCCCCCGAGCGCGCAATACGAGCCGCACGGGGGTTGGTTCGGCCGGGGAGGGTCTTGGTTGCCGCCTTGGGCCTCCCCGGCCCATTTTGTCCTAATGATCAGTTGTTGTCTTGACTCGCTGTTCTCTAGGGTGCAACGAGCCGAACGCGCACGCGATTCAGGCTCGTCTCGCCACCGAAGAGGACCATACCCGGTCGCTTGGCGTCGAGTCCGGGATAATGGAGCCACCGAGGCCGCGGGCTCAGGGATGCCTGTCTTCCATTCCAGTGCAGGTAGGGGTCGCCGTCTCGCGATACGTCGATGCCGGCCGAGTCGCCCTCCACGCGCACCTGAATGAACAGGCTGTGGTCTCCTGCGCCAAGCGGCTCACCTTCTCTTGCGGTTGGGTTCCTCTTGTCGATGACGGGCTGCTCTTGTATGAACTGGATCACCTCGCGCCCCTCGATCAGTTGTATTCCGTCGCAGAGACTGTTGTGCGAGTTGAAGATCACTTCGCACTGCGTACCCGCCACCGGCAGCGCCAGGCCCGGTACCAGCGTTCCCTTAATCACCGTGAAGTCGAGTTGGAGGTCGTAACCGCCGTCGATCTCGACTGGGAACTCCACCAGGCCGCCGTCCACTAACGGAAGTCTGACCAGCGCATCGCCACGGCGTTCCCACTGGCCCCTCAGAAGGCACCGCTCGTCGACTCGGGGCAACAGTTCCAGCCATTGGTTTAACGGAACGCGGACGGGTGCCGGGCCCTCCCTTGCGCCCTTCTTGGCCGGCAGCCTTACCGGCGGTTCCAGCGCGACGCGCACGGCCCGCCGGCCGCCACGCTCGATCGTAACCAGCTCCTGTTTCACCACCTGTCCCCCCTTGGCTGCCCGCACCTGGTGTTGGCCCGGCTTGAGTCGGACCTCCTGCGGGCCGGCGCCGGTGATTACCAGATACTCCCCGTCGATGGTGATCTTCACTTGCGGATCGTCGACCTCGACGACCAGCGTGCCGGCGCCCGTGGCGATCCGCAGGATCGCGGCCGTCAGGTGTGTCACCCCGGTGGCCTCAGTCGCGGCAACCGAGACGCCGATTACCAGCAGCAGCGCCGCGGCGATCATCAGGGCCCGGTGCCGCCAACGGCTGCCTCTCGACAATCCCTTACCCGGCGTTCTCCCGTCGGCGGCCGGCTGGATGCTCGTTCGCTCCGGCGGCGGACTCGTCGCCGGGTCTTGAAGATGGGCCAGGTAACGCATCAAAAGATCCGACACCTCCTCGGCCGTCTGGAACCGATCCGCCGGGTCCTTGGCCAGAAGCCGGTCGATGATCGCAATCAACTCCTCGGGAATCTCCGGGTTGACCTCCGGGATCGGCCGCGGCACATCGTCGCACACGCGGCGGAGCACCGCCACGGTGCTCTCCGCACGGAACGGCGAGCGGCCCGTGCACATCGCGTAGAGCACCGTGCCAAGACTGAACAGGTCGCTCCGCGCATCGACCGTCTTCCCTTGCGCCTGCTCGGGCGACATGAACGGCGGGCTGCCCAGCACCTCGCCGCAGCGAGTCACCTCCACGTCGTCCACGGCCCGGGCGAGCCCGAAGTCGGTGATCTTCACCCGCTCGACGCCGTTCTCCAAAAGGATGTTCGACGGCTTGATGTCGCGGTGCACGAGGCCATGGGCGTGCGCGGCGGCCAGCCCCGCGGCGATCTGGGCCCCGATGCGGAGAATCTCCTTCAGCTCCAAGTGCCCGCAGCGGTCGATCTTCGCCTCCAGCGACAGGGCGTCGACACACTCCATCACGAGGTAGGGGGTCTTTTCGGTCTGTTCGACCGCATGGATCGTAATCACGTGCGGATGCACAATGGCGGCAGCGGCCTGCGCCTCGCGCAAGAAGCGTTTGCGGGCGGTTGCATTGGCGGCAAACTCAGGGGCCATGACCTTCACGGCCACCGTGCGGTTGAGCTTCGTGTCGTGGGCCCGTAAGACCACCCCCATCCCGCCGCGGCCGATTGCGTCGATCACCTCGTAAGGGCCGATCTTGCCCAGCCTTCCCGGCACATCGCACGGCTCCAGAAAGTCCAGGGAGACCTCGTTACTACAGTCCGGGGAATCAGCGCCGGCTTGATCGTCGCCGTCAGGCTCGGCCAGGTCGTGCGTCTGCTGATCGCCCAGGAGCGGCTTTTGGAGGAAGTTGCCGGCTTCCTCGTGGGCCTTGAGTAGTTGCTCGACTTCGGCCCTGAGGGCAGAATCCCCCCCACAGGCCTTGTCGAGCAAAGCCGTCCGCTCTTCGGGGGAGCGCACTTCCAGGGCCTGGAGAAACAATGTGTTCGCCTTCGGGTTCCAGACACCCATGCGAGTTCCCTCCCCGAACGTCGTCACCAACTATCTATCCATGCGAGATCCGGGCGGCGTTTGCACCAAAGAATGCTGGAAATTCTACAAAAATGGCCCCTCAGCCGATTTCTCGCTGACTTTTCGGTACATCCAGGCTCGGGCGAGCGCCCAGAGACGGTCAGCCTTTCTGCGGCCGATCCCCATCGCTGCGGCAGCCTCCTGGTGTCCCAGTCCCGCAAAGAAGCGGAGTTTGACCAACTCGGCAGCCTCCGGATCGTGGTGCGCTAGCGCCTCGAGGGCCTCGTCGATGGCCAGGATTTCGTCGGCCCGCTGATCGACCACTGCAAGCGATTCGTCGAGCGCCAGCTCGACGTGTCCGCCGCCGTGCCTGACGGCCTCTTTTCGCCGTGCCCGCTCGACGAGAATCCGCCGCATGGCTTCGGCGGCCGCGGCGAAGAAATGCCGCCGACCATCCCAATGCTGGGCTTTCTCCACGTCCACTAGCCGGATGTACGCCTCGTGGACCAGGGCCGTGGCCTGGAGCGTCTGGCCCGGGGGCTCCTGGGACATTTTGGCCGCGGCCAGCTTCCGCAGCTCATCGTAGACCAGGGGCAGGAGCTGCTCGGCGGCAGAGGGGTCGCCTTGCTCGATCGCAGACAAGATGCGGGTGACGTCGGACATGGACGTGTCCCCAAGATCAGGGGCGACGACGCCCACGATTATAGTGCCCGAGTGACGGAGTCGATACCCCCGGATGGTCGGGTGTGCGGAACACCCCGCCCCTCTACCCTTTGGCCAGAAACCACTATTCGCCCGAGTCCACGCCGCTTCCATTCAATTCAACCAGCATCATTTACCAGTAGGTTAGACGTTGTAGTTTTCCGACTGAGCGAACGAACTTGAGGACTCGAACGTGTGCTAAGGGCGTAAGCCCCGCCACGGGCCGGGTGAACGACCGTGGGTGGCGAAGGTCACGGTGGGATATCATTTCGTTGGCCGATAATGACGATATCCGGTCGCTTGCTTTTCAGGCGGTCGACGCCTTCGCCAGTCACGCCGGTATTCGTAAGCTTGAGTTCTCGGAGTCCATCCAGACGGCCGAGCCACTTCAAGCCAGCATCGGTTACGGCCGTATTGCCCAGGAGCAATTTTTGCAGGGTTATCACGTCTGCCAGCAGTCGCAGTCCATCATCCGTAACCTTCGTGCCGTCAAGATTCAACGCTTCCAGGTTCCTCAGCTCTCCCAGGCGCCGCAGCCCGCGATCGCCAACTCGCGTTCGAGCCAGATAGACACCACGAAGTCCCGGTGCGCAGCTCAAATCGCACAGGGCGTCGTCCGAGATA
>JAMOAF010000906.1 GCA_023621895.1 Planctomycetota bacterium | reverse complement strand
GCTATCGGTGGGGCGGCGCTGCCGGCTGGATTGTGCAGGGGCGATCGGTTTCTGGCAGCGGGTGGCGGAGCGCCGGACCGCTTCGGGTTGGTTCGCTCTGCACCACCCTACTGGTCGCCTTCAAGGTTTTGTAGTCGGAACTTGCGCTCGAAGGTCTTGCTGCCCTTGTCGTTTTCCACCTCGACCGTGATTGTCCCCTCGGCCGATGGCCGCACGTCGGCCAGAAACAGGCCGTCGGGCGCGACGGGCGTTTCCTGGCGATTGATCTTCAGGCGCGCCCCGGGCTCGGCCCACCCGTGGACGTCGATCGCGCAGTCGCCCGCCACGGTGGAGTGTTCAAACGGGTTCGTCTGGAGGATGATCGCCGGCGAGGCGTCCAGCCCCAGCGTCTCGTCGATCGCCTGGCGGCGGGCCGCGTAGAGAACCTCCGGGTCGCGGCTGTAATCGGAGTACGTTCGTACCACTTGCGAGGCGATCTCCACGCCGCGCCGGCGGGGGTCGATCAGTTCGGCGACGCGCGGGCTGAGCTTGGCCCGCATCTGCGCGATCTTGTCCTCCAGCAGCCACAGGCACTCGTAGTCTTGCAGCCCGTTGCGCATCTGCTCCCAGCGCAGCGAATTCAGCAGCCCGTCGCGCTTGGGATACACGTGCCACCCGTCGCCGCGGTGCTTGCCCGGCGAGTTCCAGGGGTCTTCCGTCCAGGCATTAAAGCCCCAGTGGAGGTAGCCCTTCAGCCCATAACGGTAGTTGAGCCAGTGCATCAGGCGCGACTCGATCAGCGGCACGTCCGCGGTCTTGTTCATCAACGAGCCGCCCTGGAAGATGCCCACGGTGTAGAACCACAGCTCGTTGCCCTGGCGCTGGGCCTGTTCGTACGCCTCCTGCCAGGTCGCCAGGTGGTCGAGCTTGGGCACCCAGACCTCCAGCCGGTTCAGGCAGTGGGTTGTTTCAATGGCATCCACCCGGCGCAGCTCGGGCGCGCAGCGGTGGACGAAATCGGAGGCTTCGCGCCAGGCCATCACGTTGTGGTTGGAGGGCTCGTCGGCAATGTGGAAGATCGTCTTGTCGAGCCATTGTTTCTCGCGCAGGTGCTCGACCAGCGCTGGCAGGAAGCGGGGCAGGAACTCCTCCCCGGAAAGGCGTTTTCGCTCGCCGGTCGACTCGTCCGTGACGGTGGCGCCCGAGAGAAGGACTTCGCGGCTGGACCAGCCCCCCTCGCCGAAGTGAGCGACAAAGCCGGTCTCGAGGAGGTCCATCCGGCCGGTGTCCCAAAAAATCTGCGCCCAGCGGTCGAAGTCCGAGAAGTCGAGCCGCAGCTCTCCGCCGGCGGTCTGTGTGCTCTTGATCAGCCCCAGGCTGACGCGGAACACGTTCTGCCGGTGTTCGGCCATGTTCTCGGCATAGCAGCGGAGCAGCGCGTCGAATCGTTTCGTGTCGCCGTCTTCCAAACCGTGATGGCGTTTGAATTGGCTCGTGGAAAACCACTCGGTGACCATCACGTGCCGCTGGTCGGGAAGCGTCAACGGATGCACCGTCAGCGCGATCGGCAATGAGGCCTCGGCGGCAGCGGAACTGGCGGTCACCCGAGCGCGGTATTCGCCCGGCTCCGCGCCGGCCGGGATGCGCACGGTCAGGTAGACCGCCTTGAGCGATCCCTTGGCGACGTCGCATTGCCGCTCCTCCGCCAGGCAATCGGGAAAGCGGGCGGGGGCGGGCCGCGTGAGATCGGCGGGGCGCAGTTTACGCGTGTTTTCTTCAATCAAGATGCTGGTGACAAAATTCCATTGCACGTGTTCCGCCGGAATCTCCGCGGCGCTCCCCTCGAGCTTGAGCGGGTCGACCGAGACCGTCAGCTTCGACAGGTCCTGGTTCGCCCGGACGACGCATTGAGCGGACAGCGTCTCGTTGCGCAGCCCGAACAGGCGGATTTCCCGGCCCGTCGTGTCGGGGCATTCGTATCCGTCCTCGAACACGCGAACCGCGTCGCTGGCGGGAAACATCTCCAGCGGTTGCTCGGCGGCTGTGGCAACCGCGCCGGCAAGCAGGCAGCAGGCCGCGGCCAGCAGAATCCGCTGGATGTTGGCGATCGGCAGGGCAATCCAGTGCCGCCCGGGCGTTTTTCCCATGGAGCTCGCCGCTCGCCGCTCGCCGCTGCCGCAGCACATGCATGGCGGTTGATCGGCGCGATCGATCCGCTGACGGCAAACGGTGGAACTCCTATCGACAGTGTTCACAAGTCACCTCCGCTTCATTGCTTGCTCATAATCCTGGGCAACCCCGCGTTCCGTACATCGCTCGTCGATCGCGGCGGCCGCCGGAGGAATCCGCACGACCGGCATTGACCGGAAAGTGCCGGCCCACGCCAATCATAGCGTGCCGGCCCGAGCGCCGAAAGACGCGGCCGCGACGCTCATGCACCGCCGGCAGATGTCCCGCTGCCGTCGAAGCGCGCCCGCCGGGCACGAACACCAAGCGCGGCCGGGAGACAGTCCGCAGAGTGACCGTTTCGGCGCCGGCCCTGAATCCCGCAACAGCTTGACTTCCAACGCGCACAGCGTTATGGATGGGCGCGGCAAGGAGGGCGGCGCCTCCCAAATCGAGCCGCGTCACGGCGTCGTCCAGCGGGCGCGATGCGGCGTGCCACGCCGACCACTTTGCACGATCTCGCAGTTCGCCAAACCATGCTTAATAGAATTGAGGATCGGATTGATGAAAACGGCAGTCTCTCTTGCCATGCTGACCGCGACCTTGGGGCTTGCCTTCGTGCCATTCGGCAACGCCGCCGAAGGCCCGATGATCGATTACACCCACGACCGCGTGCAGACGACGCTCGCCCTGGGCCTGAAGCGGATCGGGACGATCAAGCCCCGCGGCGCCAGGGAGGTGGGCCGCTCCCGGCTGGCGATCGGCTGCGAGATGCTCGATCGCGATTACGGCGACTTCGAGCAGTTCAAGGCCTATATCGAGCCGCTGGGAATCAAGCGGATTCGCCTACAGGCCGGTTGGGCGAAGACGGAGAAAGTCCGGGGCGTGTACGATTTCGCCTGGCTGGACCGACAGGTGGACTATCTGCGCGAGCAAGGGATGGACGTGCTGATCGAGACCTCCTACGGCAACCCGATCTATCCCGGCGGGGGCGGGGCGTCGCTGAGCGACGGGATGCCCCGCGGCGAGGCGGCCCTGGCCGCGTGGGACGCTTGGATCGAGGCCCTGGCCGGGCATTACCGGGGTCGGGTGCGGGACTGGTCCACCTGGAACGAGCCGAGCAACGCCAAAGTGAACACGCCGGAAATCACCGCCGACAATAACATCCGCACGGCGGAGATCATCAAGAAACACATCCCGGACGCGCGGATCGCCGGCCTGGTGATCGGCTCGCCCGACATCCGCTTTGCCGAACCCTATATGAAAGTGCTCAGCGAAAGAGGCAAGACGGGCCTGTTTCACTGGATGATCTATCACGATTACTCGCTCAATCCCGACGACATCTATCCCCGCGTGGAGAAATTCGCGGCGATGATCCACCGCTACGCGCCCGGAGTGAAGATTTGGCAGGGAGAGTCGGGCGCCACCTCCTCTCCGCACTACTCGGCTCCGATTTCCTCGCAAACCTGGAACAGCGAGCTGACGCAGTGCAAGTGGGACGCGCGGCGGATGATCGGCGATCTCGGCCACGGCATCGAGTCGCTGGTGTTCACCTTTTACGATCCCGCGTACGACCAGCCCGAACGCTACACCCGGCTGATCGATCCCCTCTGGATCCGCACCCGCCAGGACCGTTTCATGAAACGCATGGGGCTGATCAAGTGCAACGAGGACGGCAAGGTGCTGAAAGTCAAGCCGGCCTACTATACCGTTCAGAATGTGGCCGCGGTGTTCGATAGTTCCCTCGCGCCCGTGGCGGGGTTCGCATGCGAGATCGAGTGCGACAAGAAGGTTGCGGCCTACCTGTTCAAGAAGCAGGGCGGAGGTCAGAGCCTGCTCTGCTTCTGGGACTCGTCGACCCATCCGGACAACGGGAACGAAACAGCGCCGGCGCGGATCACGCTCCCCAACGTGACGTTTACCGAGCCGGTGTGGGTGGATACGGTTACCGGCGCGATTTACGAGTTGCCGGAGGACCGGATCGCGGCCGGAGACGGCCGGACCGTGCTCAACGACATACCCGTCTTCGACGCGCCGGCCTTGATCACGGACAAGAGCGTCGTGATGCCGGCCGGCACAACAGGGGTCATCCACAAATCGCCTTGAGTTGCGCGTCGCCTCAACGGCGGTGCGCATGCCGACCCTCGATACGGGCGGCGTCAGCCAATCGGAGTCACCCACGGAGTCTGCTTGCTTGCCGCGATGTTGCCGCCGCCCTACCATGAGGGCGGATTGTCTCCCGCCCGTCACTCCCCGAGGATTTCCGCCATGCGTGCTTCCACCGCCTGTTCCGCACTGCTTGCCCTTGTTGCCCTGTTCTCGGAATTCGCTTCCGCCGGCTCGCCGCCGGAAAAGACGCTCAATCTTTACACGCGGAGTCGCGTGAAAACCGGCGACGCCGGGCAGTTCGAGCTGACTTACAAGTCGCTCGAGTGGGATGCTCGCAAAACGGCCCTGATCGTCTGCGACATGTGGGACAAGCACTGGTGCAGCTCGGCCACGCGGCGGGTCGGCGAGATGGCGCCGCGGATGAACGAAGTGCTCAAGGCGGCCCGATCGCGAGGGGCCCTGGTGATCCATTGCCCCAGCGGCACGATGGATTTCTACAAAGACACGCCACAGCGCAAGCTGGCGCAGCAGGCGCCGCCGGTCGAGCCCAAAACGCCGCTCAAGGGTTGGTGCAACCTCGATCCGGAGCATGAAGAGCCGCTCCCGATCGACGATTCAGACGGCGGCTGTCCCGAACCGGACAAGTCGCAGCGCGCCTGGACAAGGCAGATCGCCGCGCTGGAAATCATGCCGGGCGACGCGATCACCGACAGCGCCGAGGCTTACTACCTGATGCGGCAGCGGGGGATCGAGAACGTGATCGTCATGGGCGTGCACACGAACATGTGCGTCCTCGGCCGGCCGTTCGGGATTCGCCAACTGGTGCGGCAGGGACTCAACGTCGTGCTGATGCGCGACATGACCGACAGCATGTACAACCCGAAGATGCCGCCCAAGGTCTCCCACGTCCGCGGGACCGAACTGGTCGTGGAACACATCGAGAAGTACTGGTGCCCGACGGTCACCTCCAGCGACCTGGTGGGCGGGCCGGCGTTTCGGTTCTCGGAAGACAAGCGGCTGTGCGTGGCGATCCTTGTCAGCGACGACCACTACGGGGCCGACAAGACTCTGCCCGAGTTCGGCCAGATGCTTCGAGAGAAGCACGGCTGCCACGTGACGGTGCTGCACGGGCAGGGGACCTCGAACATTCCGGCCACGGACGAGCTGAAAAACGCCGACTGCCTCGTGCTGCTCATCCGCCGCCTGGCGCTGCCCAAAGCGCAGCTCGCGGCGATCCGCGAATACCTCGACGCGGGTCGGCCGCTGGTGGCGCTGCGCACGGCGAGCCACGCGTTCGACGTCCTCGGCGAGTCGAAGCCGGGCGAAGCGGAGTGGCCCGAGTTCGACGCCGACGTGCTGGGTGGCAACTACCACGGTCACACCGGAAACGCTCCGGGCAGCGATATTTCCGTCGTCGAGGCGAAACGCGCGCACCCGATCCTGGCGGGCGTCGAGCCGCGCAAGTGGCACAGCAGCGGCTCCCTCTACAAAGTCTCGCCGCTGAAAGACCCTGCGGCCGACGTGCTCATGGTCGGCGCGGTGGGCGATGTGGTCGAGCCGGTCACGTGGACCCGCGAGCACAACGGCGGCCGCGTGGTTTACACCTCGTTGGGGCATCCCGACGACTTCAAGCAGCCGCAGTTTCAGAAATTGCTGGTCAACGCCGTTTTCTGGGCGATGAGGGCCGATCCCGAGTGGTTCTGGGACACTGACGAACCAACAACGGTCAGAGGGCCGGTTTGTAAAACGTAGCACGGGTCTCCAGGCCCGTAGGACAAGTTTGCAGTACGTAGCACGGGTCTCCAGGCCCGTAGGACAGGTTTGCAGTACGTAGCACGGGTCTCCAGGCCCGTAGGACAGGTTGGTAACCTGTCTCCTATCGCAACACGCCGGCCGTAAGGAGCTCCGACGGGCCAGGAGACCCGTCCTACGAACCGTCTTCCGGTTTGTAACCTGTCGGGACAGGGTGCAACCCTGTCCCACATCACCAAAGACTACTTCCGCAGCACCGAATCGATCACCCGATACGCCTCTTGGCGCATTTCGTCCGGAAAGTCATGCTCGCAGTCGGGGTGCTTGACCACCAGCTTGCCCTCGCCACCGAGGAGCTTGTAGACGGCGGTCGCGGCCGCTGCGCACCGATCGACGCTTTCTGCCTGGAAGTTGCTGTCGTGAAGCGGCGCGTTGACAAAGAACGAGCGCGGGGCCAAAGCGCCGAGCAGTTCGGGGAAGTCGAACGGTATCTCTTCCAGGCGGCCGCGGTAATTGGACATCATCGGCATGTAGCGAATCTGGCACCAGCCCTTGCCGAAGTACCAGTTCTGTTCGTTTCCAGCGTAATAGTCGAGATACGAATCGAAACCGCTACTGCTCGCCAGGACGGTGATGCGGGGGTCGAAGACGGCCGTGTAGATCGCGTTGTGCCCGCCCAGGGAATGGCCGATCGCGCCGAAACCGCGGGAGGC
>JAMOAF010001101.1 GCA_023621895.1 Planctomycetota bacterium | reverse complement strand
AGCCGAACGATCTCTTCGGATATGTCGCAACGATCGGCGAACAGGCTGACCTCCTTGAGGATGTCGGCGGGCTCCAGCATGGCTTTCAACTCCGCCAGGACCTTGCCGACACGCTCATTCAGGCGGTTGCGGTAAGCCTCCACCACCAGCGGGGCCCGCTCCTCCACGCTGTCCAAGGCGGAGCGAATCACCTGCAAATTCGCCGCCAGATCGGCGGCCATCGCCGCTCCTTCCTCGCGCCGCATGGCTTCCAGCCCGTCGAGAGCCCGCCTCAACGTCTCCTCGATCAGGGGCCAATCCTCCTCAACGTGTTCCACGCCGGGCGCCGTCTCGTTGACGACGCCGGGGAGCAACAAGAGTTGCTGCGGGTCGATCGGCTGGCGGCTGCCCCAGGCCTCTTGTATCGCCTGCAATTGGCGCCGGTACCCGTCGAGCACCTCCTCGCTCAAACGATAGTCGTCCGCCGACGCAGTCCGTTCGACCCGAAGATTGACCTGGATCGATCCTCGCCGGATGCGATCCCGCACCAACAGCTCGATCCTTGGGTCCAAGGGGCCGTATCCTTCGGTCGAACGCGTCGTCAGCTTGAAATACCGGTTGTTGATGCAGCGCACCTCGACGGAGACGGCCAACCGATCCCGTTGCGATTGCGACTCTCCGAACCCGGTCATGCTCAGTAGCACGGATGCCTACTCCTGTCGCGCACCGCAACCGATCCAAGCGTCGAGAATTGCCGCTTCGGAGGCACCGCCCCCGCGGCAATCAACAACGAAACATCGCCATTTTCGCTCAAGTCATGAGCCGCCACGGGCAAGCGATCACTTCGCCGGCGCTTCACCGGCCGGGGCCGCGGGCGCAGCGGGGGGGCCGCCGGCCGGGGAACCGGCGTCTTGGCTGGGCGCCGCCGGCGCCTGAGTCGGCGCGGCAACGTCCAATTTGCCCGCCGTCCTGTGCCGCAGCGCGCCCACGCTCACGACGCAGAGGAGAATCCAGAACGTCGCCACGCCGATTGTGATCTTGGTAAATGTGTCGCCCGCCTTCGTACCGAAGGCACTCTGGCCGCCCATGCCCCCGAGAGCGCCAGCCAAACCGCCCCCCTTGCCTCGCTGGACAAGCACCAGCAGGATCAGAACCACGGCTGCCACGAACATCACCACCATCAGCAACATGTTCCACATGGATCATTCCACCTTCAATCGATGGCTATTTCTTCGCGCCCGCGATGATGCCCAAAAACGGCTCGGCTTCGAGACTCGCTCCGCCGACCAGCGCACCGTCGATGTTTGGCTGGGCAAGCAACTCGGCCGCGTTGTCGGGCTTCACGCTGCCGCCGTATTGAATCCGCACCGCTTCAGCAACCTGTTTATTGTACCGGCTTTCGAGCAATCGGCGAAGGCCGAGATGGACCTCCTCGGCCTGCTGCGGCGTAGCCACTTCTCCGGTGCCGATCGCCCACACCGGTTCGTAGGCGATCACCACGCGGATCATCTGCTCCGCCGACAGGCCCGAGAGCGAACCGTCGAATTGGCGCCGAACGACATCGTGCGTGCGGCCCGCCTTGCGTTCCGCCAACAGTTCGCCCACGCACACGATCGGCGTCAAGTCCGCCGCCAAGGCAGCCTCGACCTTCTTGTTCACCTCCTCGCTCGACTCGCCCAGGATATTGCGGCGTTCGCTATGGCCGAGGATCACGTAGCGGCAGCCCACGTCCTTGAGCATCGCCGGACTCAGTTCACCGGTGAACGCGCCCTTGGACTCGTGGTAGACGTTCTGGGCCCCGACCCCAACGACCGACCCCGCCGCGGCCTGGCAGACGGCATGGAGATAGACACTCGGCGGGCAAACGGCGACTTCCACTCCGTCCACTTCCGACAACCCCTCGATCAGTTTTTCGACGAGGGCGACGGATGAGGCCAGGTTCAGGTTCATCTTCCAGTTGCCGGCAATAAACGGACGTCGCATCGTAGGCACCACTCCCACCTTGTCTTGGGTTTGCTCTCACCGATCAAACCAAGTATCTTCCCCAAAACGATCGGCCAGAACAAGGGGGGATGGAGGTCCAGACGCGGATCAGCGGGTCGCCAGCGCCGTCTCGGCTCGCCGATCGTCCGGAAGCACAAAGGGGTTGGCCACCCGAAGCGGCGCGATCGCCGTTTTCAGGGCCCCAGCCTCTTGTTTCGCCGGCTTGGGAACAAATTTGTTCTCAATCGTCTGCGGTTGCGGCTCAGCGACTTCCGGAGTGGTGACGTAAGGGGGGTAGGCCCACGGGCCGTAACCATAGGCGCGGGGGACCGGCGTACTGTAGTAAACCGGTGGGTGGAGGGCGAAGTACGGGGGCGCGGGAATGGCGCCCACGCTATACAGGGGCGTCAGATCGGCCGAGTAGGGGTAGGACCAATAATGGCAGCCGATTCCCTGGGCCCAAGCCGAGCTGGCGGTGGAAAGCAGTGCAACGGTCACAGCGACGGCAAGCAGGGTGCTGAGCTTCTTGATCATTGGGAGTCGCTCCTGGATGTGCGGCGAACAGAGCCGGCCAAATTGCATGAAGATGTCCCGCAATATCCAGGCTAATCAAGATGACATGCAATGCAATGAAAAAAGAAAGAAATCAGGCTTCGTTCACCCAATAGGGGGACTAGCCGTCCATCCACCGCCGGGCTGCCGCACCGCACGGCCGGACCCAAGCCCGTCCGGAAACACTCCCACCAAGGTTCAAAACCCAAGATTCAAGGCACGAATCCCAGGACCCAGCGCTCCCAATCAAAGGTCCACTTTTTCCCACTCTTGCTTACGGGGGAGTGGACTTTGATCCCTGCCCGGACGTCTCCTCCGTCTTCTCCCCTGTCTCCTCTTGGGCCTCGTATCGCGGCTTGGGGAGTGGATACGGCTTGCCATAGCCCGGCAATTGCTCGGGTGTTGTCTGAATCTGCCCGAGGTCTTCCTTTTTGAGTTCGGGACCACAGCCAGCAGTTGCGACACTCAAAGCAAGCAGAATCAACCCATGGATCAGTCGTCGCATCGACAGGAATCTCCGCAGAATCTTCGTTGATGCCCGTGGGAATACCCGTGTGAACCGGATAGACACAATCATTCTAACCTGACAAGCTAGCGGGTGACGAGCCACTGCGAGTTACCCAGCAAGGTTTTTCAACGAAATCATGAATCGGAGCGATCTGACAGAGCGGCTTCGCGAGAAAGCAACCCAGCTCGGTTTTTGCTCGGTTGGGTTCTGCGCGGCGGTGGAACCGGCCGGATTCGGCCGGCTGCAAGCCTGGCTCGATGCCGGGTATGCCGGCCAGTTGCAGTACATGGTCGACCGGCGGGACGCCTATCGCCATCCGCGGCATGTCCTCGACGGAGCGAGGAGCCTGGTCGTGTTGGGGACCGACTATCGCAACCTGGAGCCAGAGGTTGCCCGCAAGACCCGTGGCCGCATCTCGCGTTACGCCTGGGGCGCCGACTACCACGAGGTAATTCGCCGCCGGTTGCGCGCACTTGCCGATTACCACCGGGAATTGACGCCTCAAGCGGCCGTCCGCGGCGTGGTCGATACGGCGCCGTTGTTGGAGCGCGAGGCGGCAGTTCTTGCCGGGCTCGGATGGATCGGAAAGAACACGCTCCTGTTGACTGAAGATCGCGGCAGTTGGCTGTTCCTCTCTGTTCTCCTGACGAGCGAGCAGCTCGAGTACAGCCAGCCGTACGGGCAGAATCATTGCGGAGCGTGCCGAGCGTGTCTCGACGCCTGCCCGACCGGCGCCCTGGTTGAACCCTCCGTGCTCGACGCGCGCAAGTGCATCAGCTACCTGACCGTGGAACTGCGGGGAAGTGTCCCTCGCGAGCTGCGCCCCCGGATCGGCCCTTGGTGGTTCGGGTGCGATGTCTGCCAGGAAGTCTGCCCCTGGAATCGCCGGCTGCCCACGCCACCGGCGGGCTGCCCGCAAGATGAGGCTTTTCGGCCGGCGGGGGGGATAGCCTCGGTCGAACTGGCGGAGGTATTTGCCCTGAGCGACGCCGATTTTCGCTCGCGGTTTAGGAAAACGGCTCTGTGGCGAGCCAAGCGTCGCGGATTGCTCCGCAACGCGGCGATCGTGCTCGGCAATCGCCCAACGGAGGCGGCGATCCCGGCCCTGACTCTGGGGCTGAACGACGCGGAAGCGCTGGTCCGCGGGGCGTGCGCGTGGGCTCTCGGCCAGTCCGCGGCCGCCAGGGCGACCGCCGAGTTGCGCAAGCGGCTCGCGGTCGAAAAAGACCCCGCGGTTGGCGAGGAAATCGGGCAGGCCCTGAGGTCGTGCTAGGGGGGCGCCGCAGCCGTCACCAGCCACACCCCCCCAAGAGGGAATACCGAAGCAGACGAGCAGGTGGGGCAGCCTGGGCAAAACAGGGGGTAGGTGGTTGCGGATTCTGTCCAAACGATTTCCGGATTTAGCGGGAGAAACGTTTGGAATTCTGACGACTTCACGCTATCATAGGGGGCAACATTCCTTTCGTATCCCGCCTGAAAACTGAAACGGTGGTGCGGCGGATGTGAAGTCTGCAAAGCGTAATCGCCTTGGGACCCCGCCTTTCATCCGCGCAACACCGCCACCCCTAGAAGAACCGAAGATCTGGTGGAATCGTGGTGGCCACATGGATTCCGGGAGACTGAGGCTTCGCCGGATGGTTTTGCGGTGGCAAGCGGGCTGTCCGTAGACGTTTGCTGTCCGGTTCGGTCTCAAACGCCAACGGATAGAGGCGTGACCGCAGCGCTGCCAATCGGCCTCTGTTCCTGAACGGCCACGGGACGATCTGTCGCGTTTTCGGTGCAAGAACAGGGTTAACCTGCGATGGCGCACAACCGGTGCACAGTCCGACGCCCAGGATCGGGCTCTCAGCTTGTGCTCTTGGCCTTGTCTTTCTCGATTGTCATCCCACTGTTCGGCTGGGCCTTTTTTGAGAAGTGGTGGGGTGGGGCCGTGCAAGACGGGCCGCTGACCTGCCTGCCGCATCGCGGCACGTTCGTCCACGAGATCGTCGAGAAGGGCACCATCGAATGCGCAAGCAACGTCGAGGTGCGGTGCGAGGTCAGCGCGCGGGACTTCTTCCGCACGACGATCCTCGAAGTGGTGCCGGAGGGAACCTACGTCGAGCCCGGCGATTTTCTCGTCCGTCTCGATTCCGCTCCGCTCGAACAATTGCGGATTGCGCAGATCATCCAATGCAATTCCAGCGAAGCGGCCCTGGCCCAGGCGGAGAACTGGCTGGAGACGACCCGATTCACGCTACAGGAATACATCGACGGCTTGCTGCCGAAGGAGAAGGGAGTCCTCGGCGCCGACCTCGACCGCGCTCGGGAGATGCTCCGCCGCTCCGAGCAGACGCTTTCCTTGACGCAGTCGATGTATCGCCGAGGATTTGTGACCCGGATGTCGCTCGAAGCCGATAGCTACGCGGCGGAGCAGGCGAAGCTTGAACTGGAGAAGGCTGAGACGAAACTCAGTGTTCTCGAGAATTACACGAGCAAGAAACGCCTCAAGTCCCTGGAAAGCAACCTGGCGGTTGCGGAAGCGAGCGTCAAGTGGCGGCGGCACGTCCATGAGCTGACGGTCAAGGAGCTCGAGAACATCGAGCAGCAGATCGGCAAATGCGTAATCACGTCGCCGCTGGCCGGGCAGGTCGTCCTCGCCCATATGCATCATGACGGGCACAGCCACATGATCGAGCCGGGGCAGACCGTGTGGCTGCAACGCCCGCTGGTTCGCCTGCCAAATTCCCAGGAGATGCAGGTCTACGCCTCGATTCGCGAGGACCAGGTTGTGCAAGTCCGCCCCGGGCTCGAGGCGCGGATTCGGCTCGAGGCGTTTCCCGGCGCGGAATTGCGGGGCAAGGTGGAAGTGATTGATGAATTCCCCACGCCCAACGAATGGTGGGGCTCGCAAGCCAAGCGGTACGCGGCAAAGATCAGCATCGACCCGAAAACCATCCAAGCGGCGGGAGTCAGTCTGCGTCCGGGTTTAAGCGCCGAGCTGCGAATCCGGGTCGAGACGCGGCGCGATCAATTGATGCTCCCGTTTCAGGCGGTGTTCAAGCATGGCGAGAAGCAGTATTGCATTACCCACGACCAGAAGGGATTCCAGGCTCGGGAGGTGACCCTCGGCGGCACAAACGGGAAGTACGTGGTCGTGATCGCCGGGATTGAGGAAAACCAGCGCGTGGTGCTCGGCGCGGAGAACTACCGCCGCGAGGTAGCCCTGCCCGGGGCCGCCGGGAACAGGCCGTCTCCCGAGCGGCTGATCCTCGCCGATGCACAGAACGCACCGTAGACGGCTCCACAAGCGGTCAGCCGGGCGTGTCGAGATACGGGTCCTGGCCCATCTGCCGCTGCATTTTCTTCCGCTGCTTCTCGAAGTACATCAGCGCCTTGCGGTCGCGAAAATGCTTCTGTTCGACTTTTTTCTGCGCCTTCTTGAACAGCCGCTCGTAGCCCTCGAAATGCCCGTCGGCGTCTTTTCCCATGTCCTCCAGCTTGTGCCCCTTTTTCGGGCCGAGGCCGGCGATCAAGAGCTCGTCGTTCCCCGCCCGGCCATGTTGGTTGACACGGTGACTTTGCCCAATTGCCCCGCCTCGGCGACAATGTCGGCTTCGATCTCGACGTGATGGGCGTTGAGCACCTTGTGCGGGACACGCCGCTCGGCGAGCAACCGGGCGAGTATCTCGGACTTGTCGATGGACCGCGTGCCGATCAGGACGGGCCTCCCCTGGGCGTGGAGCTGGCACACCTCCTCGACGATGGCGTTCCATTTGCTCCGCTCATTGCCGAACACGCGGGAAGGCATCGGCTGCCGGATGACAGGCCGGTTCGTGGGGACTGCAATCACGTGGCAGCGATAGATCTTGCGCATTTCCCGAGCCGACGAGGCTGCCGTGCCGGTCATCCCCGCGAGGTTTTGAAATCGCAGGAAGAAGTCCTGGACGGTGATCCGCGCGGCTTGGCCGGT
>JAMOAF010000242.1 GCA_023621895.1 Planctomycetota bacterium | reverse complement strand
GCGCTCGATGACCGCGCGGATGTGAGCGAGGGAAAACGGCTCGTGCGCCGGCGGGGCCGGCTCCGCGGGGGCGGTCTTGGCGGTTGCCGCACTGCGCCGCGAATAGGGGCCGACGCTCTTCTGGTCGGCCGGGCGGCCGAGTGCCACGTTCGTCCGCGGATCGTCGCGCCCGTAAACCTCGACTTCTTCGAGCGCGAACGAGCAGCGCCCGGGAACCCGCAGCCGCACGATTTGCGCCGTGACGCCTGCTTTCCGGAGATCGACCGTCAGCGGCTGGTTTTCCTTGGACCCGTAAAAAGGTTTGCCGTTGTGCTCGTAGACGGTCTCGAAGCTGGCCGCGCCGGGCTCGAGGGCGACTTGGACCTGGATTCTGGCGGTTCGGTCGGGCGGCGCGTCCGTGCGGTTGTAGATGACAACGCGATCGAGCGGAACGGGCCGGCCCAGATCGACCTGCCACCACGGGTCCTGCTCTCCACTGGCGGTGTGGAAGCCGAACCGCCCCGTCTTCCGCCCATCGCATCCGCCGGCGGCGTCTTCATGGGTTGCCACCGTGCCGGCAGCGGCGGCCGGAGCAGGTTCAACCTGGCGCGGAGGGAGTACGAATCGCCGGTCCTCTTCAATCCAATCGGCCTCGACGAGCGCCGTCATGGAGACGGCCGCCGTCTCCGCCCCGGAACTGGCATTGGTGGTGAAGCCGCAGATCGCGGCCAAGGCAAGGAGGGATGCCCGGGCGAATGAAAGTCGGGGGCGTCCCGGCGTGCGAGGCTGCGATGGCCGTTTGCACAGGGCTTGCATAGGGCAATTCTCCACTAAATGAGCTTGCGTGATTCCGGGAGGAATCCATGAGAGCGTGATAGCCGCGTGCGCCTTGCCCCGCGGCGCGCCTGCGCTGCGGCACAACCCGTACGTAACGAAGCGCGTGGCAAGCCCACGCGGCTAGCTGAATAACAGCCGCTCTTTCCACGAATCACGCAGGTCGATTTAGAAGCCGGCGCGAGCCGGTTCAAGGACAAACGAGATTCTACCCGGTTAGCGGAGCGGCTGCCATGATTGGGCGGAGAGAGCGCCGAGCCGGGCAGGCTGATTTCAGGTTTCACCACTGGGCTACGCACCGCCTGCGCGAAACGAATGAAGGCACGCGTCGCGCCGGTTGAAACGGGTGTCTTGAGTCCGTCCGGAGCCAGACCAGAGCGATTTTGCCGATCGCGGCTATCGAACGCCGGCGGCGCCGGTTTTCTCCACCTCGCCGGTCATGGGGACGAAGCGGACCGGAATTCCGCCGCGGCGATGGATCTTGCCTTCTTTATCCCGCTCGATCACCAGCAGCTCCTGGTACCACTGGCCGACCGGGATCACGAGCTTGCCACCCTTGGCCAACTGGTCGACGAGCGGTTGGGGGACATGGCCGGCGGCGGCGGCGACGATGATCACGTCGAACGGCGCCTTTTCCTCCCAGCCGCGATAGCCGTCGCCGTGCCGGACGGTGATGTTTTTGTAGCCGAGGCCGGCGAGGCGTTTCCTGGCCTGGTTGGCCAAGGGCTCGATGATCTCGATGCTGTAGACGTCCCTGCAAATCTCCGCCAGGACGGCGGCCTGGTAGCCCGAGCCGGTTCCGATGTCCAAGGCGCGGCCTGCCGGCTTGGCGCCGGCCAGTTGCGTCATCAGCGCGACGATATAAGGCTGCGAGATGGTCTGGCCCTCTCCAATCGGCAACGGCTGGTCGGCGTAGGCGGCCTGGCGGAGCTCGGCGGGCACGAACTCCTGTCGTGGAACCCGGCCGATCGCGCGAAGAACGACCGGATCGTCGATGTCGCGCGCGGCCATGTCTTGGCGGATCATCCAGCGGCGAGCTTCGGTGAACTCGCGGGGTTCGTCTTTCCAGGCGGCCGTGTAGTCCGCCGCCGGGTCGGCAGGAGTGGTGGCGGCCGGAGGGGCGATCGCGGCCGGCGGCTCCTGCGACCAGCCGGCCGGCCAGCGGGAGAAGAGGGGCACAACCAACAGGAAAACGACAATCCCCGCGGCAACAGCGCAGATTGCGCACGCAGGCAACCATTTCGACCAGGCCCTCATGACTTGCCCTCCCCAGTACGAGTGGTGATGGGGACTTCGGGCCGGCAATCGGGCACGTCCCCCCCGGCCGGCCCTCTGGTCATTCTACCGCGCAGGCCCGCTTGTCAACCCGCCCGGCGGCGGCATGGCCGGGTTTGCGGGCGTGCACACGAGGGCAGTGGTTCCGTATCTTCAGACTGAGGGGACAACCCGGCTTGGCGATTGGGCAGTTGCCCGCGGAGGCTCTTTTCAGAGACTCATCGCTCGTTCATCGGAGCGTAGTCGGTCTGCTTGACGCCGATGTAGACCTGCCGCGGGCGGATGATCCGGCTGGCCGGGTCGTCGTGCTGCTCCTTCCAGTGGGCGATCCAGCCGGGCAGCCGGCCGATGGCGAAGCAGACGGTGAACATGTTCGTGGGGATGCCCATCGCGCGGAGCAGGATCCCGCTGTAGAAATCGACATTCGGATAGAGCTTTCGGTCAACGAAGTACGAATCGGCAAGCGCCAACTCTTCGAGTTTCCGCGCGATATCGAGCAAGGGATCGCGGACCTGGATGCGGGTGAACACGCGGTCGCAGACATCGCGGAGGATTTTTGCCCGCGGATCGTAGTTCTTGTACACCCGGTGGCCGAAACCATAAAGCCGGAAGTTCGACTGCTTGTCCTTGGCCATGCGGATGCACTCTTCCGGTTGGAGGCCGCCGGCGGCGATTTCCTCGAGCATCCGCACGACTTCCACGTTTGCGCCGCCGTGCAGGGGTCCCCAGAGGGCGCAGACGCCGGCCGCGCAGGAGGCGAACAGGTTTGCCCGAGCCGAGCCGACGGTTCGCACCGTCGCCGTGCTGCAATTCTGCTCGTGGTCGGCGTGGAGGATGAAAATCAGGTTCAAGGCGTCTTCAATTTCCGGGTCGATGACGTAGTGCCGGTAGGGGACGGAGAACATCATGTGCAGGAAGTTGGCGCAGTAGCGCAAGGCCGGGTCGGGGTGGATGATTGGCAAGCCCCGCGACCGGCGGTAGGAGAAAGCGGCGATCGTCCTGACCTTGCTGATCAAGCGTGCGGCCGCGTGCGCGAATTGTTCCGTGTCGTCGACGCTCAACAGCTCCTGGTGGAAGCAGGCGAGGTTGTTGAGCATCGCCGAGAGGATGGCCATCGGGGGCGCATCGACGGGGATGTGTTGGAACTGGTGCCGCAAGCCTTCGTGCAGGAGCTGGTTGTTCGACAGGTTCTCACTGAAGGCCGCCAGTTCATCACGATTGGGCAGATGGCCGAAAATCAGCAGCCAGGCGATCTCGACGAAGTTGGGGCGGTCAACGAGCTGTTCGATGGGGATGCCCCGGTAGCGGAGAATGCCCTGATCGCCGTCGATGAACGTGATTTCGCTGCGGCAGATGGCCGTGTTGGCGAGTGACTGATCGAGCGTGACCATGCCCATCGCATCGCGGAGCTTGCTGACGTCAACGGCCAACTCGCCCTCGGTGCTTTCCTCAACCGGCAGTTCGATTTCCCTTCCCTCAAATGTCAACTTGGCTGTCCGGCTCATTCTCCGGTTCCTCCTGGTATTCTGCGAGCCGATTTACCAACGATCGGCGATTTATCTCGTGTTCTTCGGGGCTCCGCGAGTCGTCGAGCGTGGTTTGCGTATCTGTCTCTGCACGGACCCGCACGCGTGCAAAACGGCTGAACGGCGGCCCTGGCGTCTGGGCGGCGAGCGAAATCAGGATAGCCTCGCGGGTCGGAATTACAAGGGGCCGTCCCTATCGGCGGGGCCGGAATAGATCGGTTGCGGTGCCTAGATGGACTTCGGCCGCCGCGCCGAGGGTCTCGCTCAGCGTGGGGTGCGGATGGATCGAGTCGGTCAGGTCGCGGACCGCCGCGCCCATCTCGATCGCCAGCACCGCCTCGCCGATCAGGTCGCCGGCCCCCGGGCCGACGATGCCGCAACCCAGAACGCGCTGGGACTGCGGCTGGATCAGCCACTTGGTGAATCCTTCGGTGCGTCCAATCGCCTGCGCCCGGCCGCTGGCGGCCCAGGGGAAGACGGCCGTTTCGACCTCCGCTCCCTGTGCTTTTGCCTCGGTTTCCGTCAAGCCGGCCCAGGCGATCTCCGGATCGGTGAAGACGACGGCCGGGATCGCCCGCGGAGAAAACTGGGCCGACTCGCCGGCGAGGACCTCGACGGCGACCTTTCCTTCGTGGGCGGCCTTGTGGGCCAGCATTGGCTCGCCGGCCACGTCGCCAATCGCCAGGATGTTCGGATCGGCCGTCCGCTGCTGAGAATCGACAACAAGGAAGCCCTTCTGGTTCACCTCGACCTTGGTGTTTTCCAGGCCGAGGCCGGCGCTGTTGGGCCGCCGCCCGACGGAGACAAGCACCCGGCCAAATCGCTGGACTTTCTCTTCCAGATCGCCTTCGAAGGCGACTTCGACCGAGTCGCCCTTGTCGGCCATTGAGACGACTTTGGTCTTCAGCCAGATCGAGGCGAACTGTTTTTCCAGCCGCTTGGCGAGCGGTTTGACCAGGTCGCGGTCGGCGCCGGGCAGCAGCCCGTCCAGCAGTTCGACGACCGACACGCGGCTGCCGAGCGCGGCGTAGACGGTGCCCATCTCCAAGCCGATGTAGCCGCCGCCAACCACCAGCAGCGACTCGGGCACGTCGGCGAGCGCCAAGGCGCCGGTCGAATCCATCACCCGGGCGGAGCCGATCTCGAGCGCGGGAATCCGGGTCGGGCTCGAGCCGGTGGCCACGATTGCATGCTGGAAGCGGAGCCGGTCGTCGTCGAGGGCCTTTTCCCCAACCGGGGCGAGCTTGAGGGTCTGGGAGTCTTCGAACGCGGCGCGCGCCTGGATCACGCGGACGTTACGTTTCTTGGCCAACTGGCCCAGCCCGCCGGTCAGTGTGGAAATCACCTTCTCCTTGCGTTTGCGAATCGCTTCCAGATCGATTGCCGGCTTTCCGAAGGCAACTCCCCACTCGGCCAGGTGTTCGGCGTCGGCGATTGATTTGGCCACGTGGAGCAGGGCCTTCGAGGGGATGCACCCACGCAGCAGGCAGACTCCGCCGAGCCGTTTCTCGACGTCGACCACGGTCACCTGGAGGCCCAAGTCGGCCGCCAGGAACGCCGCTGCATATCCGCCCGGGCCGCCGCCAATCACTACGAGTTGCGTTTCTATCATTCTGGTTGTCCGTGTTGGAAGAGGGTACAGGTTACAGGCGACAGGTCACAGCCATAAGTCAGGACCTCTACCCTCATTCATGCCGTTATCAGCAATTTCGCCGGTGTTTCAAGGTAGTCGATGACCTGGTTGAGGAACCTGGCGGCCGCGGCGCCGTCGATGATGCGGTGGTCGTAGGAAAGACTCAGGGGCATCATGAACCGCGGTTCCACGCGGCCGTCGAGCGCGACCGGCAGCCAGCGCGAGCGGCCGAGCAGCAGGCAGGCGACTTCCGGGTGGTTGATGATCGGGGTACTGTAGGTGCCGCCGACGGCGCCGAGATTGCTGATCGTGAACGTGCCGCCGCGGAGGTCCTCGACGGTGAAGTTCACGGCGCGGGCCTTGGCCGCCAGCGCGCCCAACGCGGCGGCGATCTGGCCGATCGTCATTCGATCAACCGCCCGCATCACCGGAACAACGAGCCCGCGAGGCGTGTCGACGGCCACTCCCAGGTTGACATACTGTTTATAAATGACTTGCTCATTTTGATCATCGATCGTGGCATTCAGCAACGGATGCTGCCGGAGCGCGGCGGCGACGGCCTTCATTACGAAGGGCATCGTCGTCAGCTTGATGTCCGGTCCGAGGTAGCCGGCGGGCACACTCTTCCGCATCTGCTCGAGAACCGTGATATCGGCGTCGTCGAAATTGGTGACGTGCGGGATCGTGCTTGTCGACTTGACCATCTGGGCGGCGATCGTGCGGCGGATTTTCGACATCTTCTCGATCCGCACGCTGCCATGCGCATCTTTGCCGGGCTCGCCCGGCGGAATGACCGGCTCGCCAATCGGAGCGGCTGCGCCGCTGGCCGAAGCGATGCCGGCCGGCGCCGCGGCGGCCGCCTTGACATCCTCCACGGTGATCCGCCCGCGAGCTCCGGAGCCGGCCAATCGGCTCAGGTCCACGCCCATTTCGCGGGCCACGCGCCGCGCGGCCGGCCCGGCCGGAATCGGCCCTTCGGCTGGCGGCATGGCTGGCGCGGGGGCAACCGCCGCCGGCGCCGCAACCGCCGCCGCGACGGCGGACTCCTTGGCCGGCGTTTGCGTTGGGGCTTTCTCGGCCGGCGCCGCTTCCGCCCGCGACTCGCTCGCATCGGCATCGATCGTCAACAGGGTCTGGCCGACCTTGACGGTGGCGCCCTTGCTGACGTGGATTTTCTCGACTTTGCCGGCATGGGGGCAAGGCACCTCGATGACGGCCTTGTCCGTTTCCAACTCGACGACCCCCTGGTTTGCCGAGATGTGGTCTCCCTCGCGAACCAGCACGTTGACGACGTCGCCACTTTCGATGTTTTCCCCAAGTTCCGGTAGTTTGAATTCGAGAGGCATAGCGGAGGGTTCAGGGTTCGGGGTTCAGGGTTCAGTCTTTACCTCGTTCCCAAGCTCCAGCTTGGGAACGGTTAGCTGAATTCTGCATGCTCAGGTTCCCAAGCTGGAGCTTGGGCACCAGGAGAAATGAACTTGCATGATTCC
>JAMOAF010000375.1 GCA_023621895.1 Planctomycetota bacterium | reverse complement strand
CTACAAGGAGTTGGGCATACCGGGCGACTTCGATTTCACCGACGTCAATTCCAGCGCCGGCCGGGACCGGGAGCCGTAGGGCAACGAAGCGCGTTTGGAGAAGACCGTGCCTGACACAATCCGTTTTCTCTCAGTCTGCGGGATGCTCGGCTACGGGTACCCCGAAGAGAGCTTGCGCACCGGGCTGGCCTGGCAGCCGGCATTTATCGGAGTGGACAGCGGGTCGACCGATCCGGGCCCGTATTATCTGGGCAACGGGACATCGTTTCTCAGGCCGCTCCAAGTGAAGCGCGACCTCGAACTGGCCCTCCGCGCGGCCCGGGAGAGGAAGATCCCCTTGATCATCGGCACTGCCGGCGGCTGCGGGGCGAAGCCGCATTTGGAGTCGTTTCAGGAGGTGCTCTTCGAGATCGCCCGGCGGCGGGACCTGCATTTCCGCCTGGCGCTAATCCACGCCGACATTGACCCGGAGACGGTGCTCGCCGCGTTGAACGAAGGCCGGATCGAGCCCTGCGGTCCGGCCGGCGAGTTGACGCCCGAGCGAATCACCGCCTGCACGCACATCGTCGGCCAGATGGGGACCGAGCCGCTCATCGAAGCGCTCGAAGGGGGCGCCGACGTGGTGGTGGCGGGCCGCTGTTGCGACACGGCGATCTTTGCCGCGCTGCCGATCATGAAGGGTTTTGATCCCGCCCTGGCGCTGCACCTGGCCAAGATCGCCGAATGCGGGACCCTCTGCGCGCGGCCCGCCGCCGCCAACGATGTGCTGCTCTGCGAGCTCGGCCGCGATCAGTTCCTGGTTGAGCCCGCCAATCCCCTGAGGCGCTGCACGCCGGATTCCGTCGCCGCCCACAGCCTCTACGAGCAGCCGTTGCCGGACTGCTTCTACGAGCCGGAGGGCAAGGTTGATTTGTCCCAGTGCTCGTTCGAACAGGCCGGCCCGCGGAGTGTACGAGTCGCCGGAACACGATTGGCCTTGCCGAGCAAGCGGTCGATCAAGCTGGAAGGGGCCTCGCTGCGGGGATTCCGGTCGATCGCCGTGGCCGGGGTTTGCGATCCGGCCGCGATCGCCAATCTCGATGAAATCGAAGGGAGCGTCCGCGAGGCCCTGGCCAACACGCTGGCCGGCACGATCGAGACCGGCCAGTACGTCCTGCGTTTCTTGAGGTACGGGCTGGACGCCGTTACCGGAACCCGGCGGGCGGCCGGGCAGCCCTTGCCGCGCGAAGTGGGGATCGTGATCGAGGCCATGGCCCCAACGCAGGAACTGGCGGACACCGTCTTGAGCCTGGCGCGGTCCACCGCCTTGCACCAGCACTTCCAAGGGCGCAAGACGACGGCCGGCAACCTGGCCTTTCCGTTCTCCCCATCCGACTTCTGCGGCGGAGCGGTGTACGAGTTCTCGATTTACCACCTCATGGAACCTGCCCGGAGCGACACGCTCTTCCCGGTAACTTTCGAGGAATGGTGACGATGCGGCTATACGATTGTGCCAGTACGATCCGGAGCAAGAACGCCGGACCATTCACGCTTTCGATCGATCTGATGTTCGACGACCGGCGTGTCTACAACCTCGTCATGGAGTCTGGCTGCCTCACGCCGGAGCGCGTCGCCGCGGAGTATGGCGTTCCCGCCGTGTCGGTTCAGATCTGCCCGTTCGAGCGGATTCGCACGATCAAGGTCTCGATGCCGCGGCCTGGCAGCAGTTCGGGAGCGCCGGGAGATTGCGACGTATACGGTTGCCAACAGCATTTCCCGTTGGCGGATCTGGAGATTCCCGGCCTTTGACCGGGGCGCAAGCAGCCCGGGTTGCGTTTTCAGCGCCGGGGAACGCCCGGGTTAGCCTTTCCGGGGAGCGCGCTCGGCGGAAAGTCACGGCGTTTCGGGCCCCGGGCTGCACGATCCGGCTTCGTGTGGGATAACCGCTTTCTCGCCCAGAAAAATATAGTAGGGCATGCGCATGATCGGGAAGTAGGGCAGCTTGCCGCGGCACTCCTGGAAGTGGATCGGTTTGAAATGCCGGTGGAGATAGGGGACGTGGTCCGCGGAGGGATACACGTTGTCGGCGGCGAACCAGACCGGCCAGAACGACCGGGTCAGCCAGGAGTGGCGCGCATGGCCCTCGGCTGGGTGCTTTCGCGAGACATAGAAGTCGACCACGCCGATTACGCCGCCCGGCGAGAGCATTGCCTTGGCGTTTTCAATCGCCGCGAACCAGTCGGGGATCATCGTCAGCGAGTAAGAGAACGTGACCACGTCAGCGGCGCCGCTGGGCGGACGCCACACTGTCGCGTCGGCTTCGACCGCCTCGGCGTTCGGCCAGCCGCGGGTCTTGAACCGCCGTGCGGCCACCTCCAGCAGCGACTTTGAGAGGTCCACGACGTAGACCTTCTCGAGCCGTTCGATGCGGTCGCCGAAATTCTCCAGGTTCGCGCCGGTGCCGCCGCCCATGTCGACCCACACGCCCCCCTCGGGCACGCCGACAAGTTGCCAGAGTTCCTCGCGCCCCTTGAGCAGGCGTTTGCGAAAGGCGTCGTAGGCCTCCGCCTGCCCCCTATAGAAGCTCTCCATCCGTTCGACGTGGTCCTTGCCGCGGATTGGCCTGAGTGTCAGGTGGTAGAGGATTTTCAGATCGGCAAGCAAGCCCATACGCCAACTCGTCTCCCCGGTCCCCAAGCTCCAGCTTGGAAGCCTGGCCCTGCCCAGCGCCGCTTCACGGCGCCAAGTGGGTTCTGTTGTCAAACGCCGCCGGCGCAAGTTCGTCTCATCCAAGTACGGGCTTATCGAACGAGGTCGGCGATGTAGAAGCTGCCATAGGTGTGGACCCGGCACTTCGCATGAAGCTGCTCGGCAAGCTCCCGGTAGTAGTGGAGGATCTCCTGCAAAGGGCGTTCCCGGCCGCGGACCGTGACCCGGACTCGATCCAGAAAATCGGTCTTCAATCCGCCGCTTCGCCAGATAATCCGCGTTTCCGGCGCGGCGCGATCGACAATCGCCTGCCATTCGGCTTCGAGCAGCGGAAAGAACTCGCCGCTCAGCCAGTCCATGTGGTCCAGCAGCACGTAGCGCGAAATCGTCCCGCCGAAGTCTTCGAGGAACCCTTGGACCGTGTTGGTGTGGAGGCTTACGTTGTCGGCCACTCCCGCCTTGAGCTTCTCGAAGTTCTCGGCCTTGAGATACTCAGGGCAACAGTCCGGCGAATACTCGCCGTTGATGTACACGCGCCAGAAGTAGTTGTCGTGGATCGGCAACTCGGCGAACACGGCATCGACGCAGTCTTGCACGAACCGGGCGATTTCGCCGTCGTACTGCGATTCCACCTGGTTCCGCTGCGCACGAGGAACGCCCACCATCGAGAGGGTGGAGTTGCGGTTCATCAGAAACCTCAGCGGCGGCGACCAGAAACGGCCGCGAACCTGCGCGCTGTAGATTTCCCGCTGCTCTTCAAGCGTCCGGGCGTCCAAGAGCTTCTCGATCCCGGGCCGCACCCGTGCCACGCGATCGATGTAGACGTTCATCAGCCGCGCCAGCGTGCCGCAGGAGCCCCGGAAATAGAACGTCCGCCGCTTGCTGCAGAAAAACTTGATCTTCTTGTCCCAGTATCGCTGGGCCCAGGCGGAGAGCGAATCGCGGAGCTGATCGCGGTAGATGCTGCGTCCGTCGGGCAAGTGGCCTCGACCGAACATCTGGAAAAATGTCGCGAATTCCAGATGGCGGATGCCCGCCAGCTTCAATTCAAGCAACGCGTTCTGACGCGGGTTCATATCCACGGCGTGCACGCGTTGGACGCCGGCCAGGGCATAATCGAGGGCGTTGCAACCGGCCGAAGTGATCACCAGCACGGTGTCGTCGGGTCGCAGGTCCAGGGCTTGCCTGTCGAGCCGCGGGTCCTCCCAGCACGTGTTGTAGACCAGGTTGTGCCGTTGCACGAGATCGAAGACCCGGCCACTGACCCGATTCGCCATCGACATCGTCAAGACTCCTGTCGCATGAGCCCAATCCGCAGCCGGCAAAGCCCCCATGCGCTGCCAATATAAGAAGATTCATCGTTTGCACAAGTCGCCGGTCAGGCAGACTTTAAGGTGGCCGCGGGGGGGTGGGGGGGCTGCCGGGGGGGTGGGGGCAGCACTCCTCGGTTCGCGGAATGCCCCGCCAGGCCGAAGAAGAGTAGTCCACGTCCCCCTCGCGTTTGAGGGAACACCGGTGCGGCCGCCACACCCGCGGGGGTCCCACCAGGCCAAGGTTCAAAATTCAAATCCCAATGACCAAATGGGCAAGGTTGGGCCGCTCGCTGGGAGCGCCGAACTGGCGGAACTTGGGTCTTGAACCTTGGATCTTGAACCTTGCCCCCGCGATCCCCGGCTCGTTGACAAAAGACTCACCCCCTGTTAGACTTAGAACGATCATTGTGGTGGCACCGGCAGGGCAGCCGGGCCGCCGGGGAGTGTCCTCTAGGTCGCTTGCCGGCCGCCCGCCCGTCCCTGTTGATCGCTGTGCGTGCAGAGCACGCACAGTGATGTCTTGGTATCTTGCACGTGTGGATTGGGATCGGGGCCATGGCAGAGGCTACCGGAGCCGAAAGGGCTGGCGACGTTCTGGAGCAGTTGGCAGGCTGCGAGCAGCGGCTGAATTATCGCTTTCGGGATCGCTCGCTGTTACAGGCCGCGCTGACGCACGCGTCCGGGGCGGAACACCGCCTGGCGTCGAACGAGCGGCTGGAATTTCTCGGTGACGCGATTCTCGGCGCAATCGTTTGCGAGCTGATCTACCGCCAGTATCCCGAGTTTCTCGAGGGCGATCTGACAAAGATCAAGTCGGTGGTGGTCAGCCGGCAAACCTGCGCGAAGATCAGCGAGGCGCTGGGACTTGAGGAGTTCCTCATCCTGGGCAAGGGGATGACCACCCATCCATCGGTCCCCTCGTCGTTGCTGGCCGACGTGTTCGAGTCGCTGCTGGCGGCCATGTACCTTGATGGCGGCATCGATGCCACGCGGGAGTTCGTCTTGCGGCATATCGGACCGGAGATCGAGTCGACGGTCGAGGGCAACTTGGGGGGCAATTACAAGTCGCTCCTCCAGCAGTTGGCCCAGCGGCAGCACGGAACCACGCCGATCTACCAGTTGCTGGATGAAAAGGGCCCCGATCACAGCAAGTGCTTCAAGGTCTGCGCCCAGGTGGGAAGGACGCGGTACGAAGGAGCCTGGGGCCGCAACAAAAAGGAAGCGGAGCAGCGCGCCGCGCGGAACGCCCTCAGTCAACTCAACGACGAGCCTCCGCCGTTTCCGTCCGATTGACGGCGCGCCTGGCCGCCCGGCTCCGGGTGGCGATTCCGCTTTTTTTCCGGGAGAGGGAATGTCTTCAATTGGTTCGCGAAAGGCCGTCGCTCTCTTCTCCGGCGGCCTGGACAGCATGCTCGCCGTCCGCATACTCCAGCAGCAGGGCTTCGAAGTGGAAGCCCTCAATGTTCGCACGATTTTTCAGTGCTGCAAGGCGCCGGCCGCCAGGGCGGCCGCGCAGCTCGGCGTGCGGTTGACCGTGCTCGGCGTTGGCGACGATTATCTCGATCTCTTGCGCAACCCCCGGCACGGTTACGGCAAGGGATGCAATCCCTGCGTCGACTGCCGCGCGTACATGGGCCGCATGGCCAGGCGGTTGATGGAAGAGTGCGGCGCGTGCGTCGTCATCTCCGGCGAGGTCGTCGGCCAGCGGCCCAACAGCCAGAAGCGGCAGCAGTTGGGGGTCGTCGCCCGGGACGCCGGCTTGGAGGGCAGGTTGCTTCGCCCCCTGTCGGCCAAATTGCTGCCTCCGACGATTCCGGAAATCGAGGGGCTTGTCGATCGCCGGAGCCTCTACGGATTCCACGGCCGGGGCCGCCGCCCGCTGATCGAGTTGGCAACACGCCTGGGCATCCGCGAGATTCCCACGCCGTCGACCGGCTGCGCGCTTGCGGAGAAAAATTTCAGCCCCCGCGTAAAGGACTTGTTCGAGCATCAACCGGCGGCGCGGCGGTGGGAGTTCGAATTGCTCAACACGGGGCGGCATTTTCGCTTCGACCGGAAGACCAAGATGGTCGTCGGCCGCAACGAGCGCGAGAACGCGTTGCTGGAGCGCGTGTTTCAGCAAGCCGCCTCGGGCGAGGTGCTGATGGTCGAGCCGGCGGATTTCGTCGGCCCGGTGGGCCTGCTGGTCGGCGCGGCCGGCGACACAACGATCAACTCCCTTGCCGCTCTGCTGGTCCGGTACACGCGGCAGTGCGATCCGGACCGCGCCTCGGTGCGGGTCTGGCGCGGCGGGCAGTGCCACGTCCGGCGAGCGCGGCTGGCCGAGGCCGTCCAACCGGCAAGACGACTCTAGCCACGGCAAGAAAAACAGAAACGCCCGGCCGGCATGGCGGGCGTCTCTTTCTCGTCGTTGCTTTTTTGGGCGAAGGACCACTCTCGCGAGGCGGCCTTGCCTCGCTCGCGCCCTACTTCTTCTTCCGGGTCGCCTTCTTTGCCGCCTTCTTGGGAGCGGCTGCCTTCTTCGCTACCGCCTTCTTCGCGGCCTTCTTCTTCGGAGCGGCTTTCTTCACCGCCTTCTTGGCTGCCTTCTTCTTGGCCACCTTACGTCCTCCTAACTAAGTTACGGGCGAACTCCTTGCCGATAGCCGGGCTGGGATCCGAACCCCGGCAGGCCAGTCGCCACACAAACAAGACAACGAGTCTTATACTTGCCATCGCGACGACCTTCACGCGCCGTGA
>JAMOAF010000929.1 GCA_023621895.1 Planctomycetota bacterium | reverse complement strand
AATGAGAAATGAGGGGAAGGAATGAAAAACGGAGGATGAGAAATGAAAAATGGTGAATGAGGAAGAGACGAGAGCGGTTGTGTCACAACATTTTGCATTCTCCATTTCCCGTTGTTCATTTTTCATTCGTGTGCCGCATTCTCCATTCTTGGGCGTTCGTTGCTGATTTTTCATTTGCATCGGTCATTTTTCAGTGGACCAAGGACCGCGGCGAGGAGCCCGAGCGGGGAGGAATGAGAAATGAGGGGAAGGAATGAAAAACGGAGAATGAGAAATGAAAAATGGTGAATGAGGAAGAGACGAGAGCGGTTGTGTCACAACAATTGTCGGATAATCGCGATCCGTTCTCCGATCTCCGCCGCACGAGAACTTGATATCGCTGCTGCCATGTCGACAAATTCTGAATTGTACCCGTAAACCCGCAAACGTTCACGGGGGCTGGCTCCTCCGGGCCGGCGGAGGGTGTGAACCTTTCCCAACCCCGGGCAGCTCGGGCAGGTCCTCGCGCTGTGGTTGCCGTTTCCCGCCACGGGGGATATATTCGGTGCGTTCTCAATCAACTCTACCGAGGTGATGTATTGCATGTGGCGCCAGACCTCTCTCGCTGAAGCCGCCGAGGCGATCCGCCTTGGCCGCCGTCGCCCGACGGAATTGCTCGACTCTTGCCTGGCGCAGATTCGCCGCCACGACGGCGCGATCCGCGCCTGGGTGCTTGTCGACGAGGAAGCCGCTCGCCGCGAGGCGGAGCGGATGGACGTGGAAGCGGCCGCGGGCCGGTTCCGCGGCCCGTTGCACGGCATCCCGGTGGGAATCAAGGATATCATCGACGTGGCCGGCCTGCCCACCGAGGCCGGTTCGCCGCTCCGCAAGGGGCACAGGGCCGCGTGCGATGCACCGGTGGTGGCTGCTCTCCGCGCGGCCGGCGCGATCATCGTCGGCAAGACCGTGACTGTCGAGTTCGCCTGTTTCGACCCCTCGCCGACCCGCAACCCCTGGGACCCGGCGCTGCGGCGTTCGCCCGGCGGATCGAGCAGCGGATCGGCCGCCGCCCTGGCGATGGGGATGTGCCTGGGCGCCTTGGGAACGCAGACGGGCGGTTCGCTGGTCCGCCCGGCCACCTATTGCGGCATCGCCGCCTGCAAGCCGACCTACGGCCGCGTCGATCGCACCGGCGTCGTGCCGGTCAGCTACCAGTTCGACCACGTCGGTCCGATGGCCCGCAAGGTCGGCGACCTGGCGATCCTGCTCGCCTCGCTGCCGGCGGCGGATGACTTCGGCCCGCCGCGCTCTGCCGCCCTGCCGCCAGGCGCGGACCTGCCAGTCCGGCCGCGGCTTGGCCTGGTCGTGGATTTTTTCACCAGCGGCGCCGATCGGGCCGTGCGGACCGTGGTCGAGCGAGCGGTCAACAAGCTGGCCGGCGAGGCGGACGTTGCCGAGGTCAAGCCGACCGCCGATTTCGAGGCGATCCAGGAAGTCCACACGATCGTGATGGCCGTCGAGGCGGCCGCCTACCACCGCGACCAGTTCGCGGCCCATCGCCAGTCGTACGGGCCGATGATCGCCGGACTGCTGGACGAGGGGCTGGCCGTCTCCGGAGTCCGGTTCGCCGACAACCTGGCTCTGTTGCGGGATTTCCGGCGGCGCGCGCCGCGGATGCTGGAAGGCTGCGACGCGCTGGTCATGCCGGCGACCGACACGACCGCGCCCGAGACGATGGCGACCACCGGCCCCAAGCGGTTCCAGGCCCCCTGGAGTTGTTCGGGTCTGCCGGTCGTGTCGCTGCCGTGCGGCCTGGCTGAAGACGGCATGCCGGTGGCCGTGCAACTGGTCGGCAGGCACCACGACGACGAGCGGCTGTTAAGAATCGCCGCATGGTGCGAAGAGCGGCTGGCGTTTGCGGCGCGGCCGGCGCTGCTCGGCGAGTCTCTTGATAGCGGTGCGGGCGGGGGCAGGTGACGGCCGTCAGGGCGAACGCGTCCGGTTGCCCGGGCCGGTCTTGATGACCTCAATGCTTCAAGACCCGCAATCGCAAACAGCCTCGAATTGACTCGAGGCGGCGTTGCCGAACAAGAGGCAGCACTTGCCCCCCTGCTGCCGAACCCGCGGACATCTCCTCACGTCTTGGCCAGAAGTTCGCGGCACGGTTCGGACGCTTGGCGCTTCCGCTGCCACAACTCCGCGCGATACACCGGTTCCTCGGGAGGGGCTTCGATCCCCAGTTGCACTCGTTTGCCGTGAACTGCCAGGACGACGATGCTTACACTGCTCGCGGGGAGGACGATCTCTTCGCCGATCTTTCGACTCAGGACTAACATTGGGGGATTCCTTTCGCAATCCATGCCAGGGCTTCGAGCTCGTTCATCCCGGGCATACATGTATCCAACATGATCATGTCTGGGGCGCGCCGATTTGCTCGGGTACTCGCAAGGCAAACGATATGCCAATCACGAAGAAGGAGCTGCGTTGGCGCGCATACTCCTGTCCCGCAAGACATTACGTTGCGAAAGCGAGGCGGGAAGCGTGCGGCGCTTTCAGGCTTTGGCTGGCCAATTATTGACGCAAGTGTTCAAATCCTGACACTACGAGCGTCACTGGCCGTCAGCAAAAGCCCCGTATTTGCCCATCTTGGCGCGCAGGGCAGATCGGGGACCCGGATCGATGAATCCCTGCGCGTCGAGCCAGAACAGCAGGTCGCCCAGCCAGGGATGCTCGACACCGATCAATCCCGTGCCGTGGTCGCCATGCTGGTAGATGTGAAGCTCGTGCGGCACGCCGTGCTCGCGCAGCGCGGCGGCAAACAGCAGGGTGTGATCGACGGGCACCCCCTTGTCCTCGCTCGTGTGCCAGACGAAACACGGCGGCAGCCCGGGCCGGACCTGAAGCTCGCTGGATGTCTTGCGGGCAAGCTCATCGCTGGGCGTTGTGCCAATCAGGTTCTGGCGCGATGCAGCGTGCGGCTTGGTGATCATGCTGATCACCGGGTAGCAGAGGATCGCCAGGTCGGGCCGCGGACTGACGCGGCGGGCGTTGTCGGCGGGCGCGACTTCGCCGTCTTCAGGCCGGGTGATCAACGTCGCAACCAGATGCCCGCCCGCCGAGAAACCCATTGCGCCGATCCGATCCGCCGCGATCTTCCACTGCTCGGCGCTTGTCCGCACGAGGCGCATCGCCTGGACGGCATCCTGCAACTGAGCAGGATAGCGATAGCCCGCGGTGCCCAACCGATAGCGCAGCACGAAGACCGTGATGCCGTGCTCGTTAAGCCAGCGGGCAAACGGCTCGCCCTGAGGCTCAAAGATGCCGCTATAGCTGCCGCCGGGAATCAGCACGATCGCCGCGCGATTGGGCTTGGCGGGCAGATACGGCGTGATCGTGGGGATGTCCTTCGCCTCCGTGCCGATCGCACCGGGAGCGCCCTGCGGCCAGAGTGCGATTGGCGGTTCGGCCGCCGAGAGCGCGGCCGGCACGGGGAGCAGGAGGTTGATGGCAAGTGCCAGGAGAGTCAGCCGGATCGTGGTGCTCATCGGTTTGTCTCTTTTTGCGGGGGGCTCGGCGGCGTGCCGCCTGATGCATCAAAGCCCGATTGTAGTGGCGCCGATGGCGATTTGAAAACTCTTGCGCTTTTGAGATACCGTGCCCAGGGCGTTGCCCTTACGCTGGCTTGTTGCGGCACAAAATGCCAGCGCCGGCCCACCATGAGCCTTTCGGCGCGCGGCGCCTGCGATGGCGCTTGGTGGGGCACAACCCGTACGTAACGAAGCGCGGGGCAAGGCGCACGCGGCTATCTGAATAACAGCCGCTTTTTCCACGAATCACGCAGGTTGATGTAGCACGAAGGTTCACAGATTCTCGTATTGGCCTTTTTCAAACGCAACCAACGCGTGCAAAAGCTGACGTGTACCCCGGGCGTTGGCCCGCCTGGACGTTTCGCTCGGTGTCGGCTACAAAACAGGTGGCTGGCGGGAGCGGACTGGCGCGGTTTCCGATTCACGTTGTCGTATTGGCTGAGCAGAAAGAACATGGAGAGGTAGGATGTTGAACTTTGTCTTCAAGAACCCGACGGAGATCATTTTCGGCAAAGGCACGATCGCCCGGATCGACACCCGCATTCCGCGGGACGCGCCGATCCTGCTGACCTATGGAGGCGGCTCGATCAAGAGCAACGGCGTTTACCAGCAGGTGACGTCGGCCCTGGAGGGTCGCGAGGTGGTGGAGTTCGGCGGGATCGAGCCCAACCCGAAGGTTGAAGTCTGCCTGAAGGCCGTCGAGTTGGCCAGGAGCCGCCGGGTGGGGTTCCTGCTGGCGGTGGGGGGCGGCTCGGTGATCGACGCCACGAAGTTCATTGCCGCCGCGGCATGTTACGAGGGGCCGGACCCCTGGGACATCCTGCGGACCGGCGGGCGAGACGTCAAAACGGCGATTCCGCTGGGGACCGTTTTGACGCTGCCGGCGACGGGCAGCGAATCGAACGGCAACGCCGTGATCTCGCGGAAGGCGACCGCGGAGAAGTTGCCTTTCCATGCGGATTGTCTCTTCCCGGTGTTCTCGGTGCTCGATCCGGAGACAACCTACACGCTCCCCGCAAAACAGGTCCGCAACGGCATCGTGGACGCCTTCATCCACGTGATGGAGCAGTACCTGACCTATCCGTCGGGCGCTCCGCTCCAGGATCGGCTGGCCGAATCGATCCTCGCGACGCTGATCGAGGTCGGGCCGCGGACGCTGGCCAAGCCGCGCGACTACGCGTCGCGGGCCAGCTTCATGTGGAGCGCCACGCTGGCGCTGAACACGCTGATCGGTTGCGGCGTTCCGCACGACTGGAGCACGCACATGATCGGCCACGAGCTGACCGCGCTCTACGGTCCGGCCCACGCCGAGACCCTGGCCGTTGTGCTGCCGGGCGTGTGGGCCCACCAGTTGGACAAGAAGGAAGCCAAGCTTCGCCAGTACGGCCAGCGCGTGTGGGGCGTGGCGACGGCCGAGGCCGCGATCGGAAAGACGGAGGAGTTCTTCCAGTCGCTTGGCATGCCCACCCGGCTGAGCGCGTACGAGATCGACGCCGACCAGGCGGCGGAAGCCGTCGGGCGCCGCTTCACGGAGCGGGCGGTCAAGTTCGGCGAGCACGGAGACATCGACGGCGATGCCGCCGCCGCGATCCTCCGCTTGCGGGCGTAAAGGCAAACCGGCCGGCTCCCCCGCGGCGCGCGTGGCGATGGGCGGGAGCGGCGCAGAGGGCGGGTGGAGGTTCCCAAGCTAATTCAACCTGCGTGATTCGTGAAAAAGCGGCTGTTATTCAGATAGCCGCGTGCGCCTTGCCCCGCGTTTCGTTACGTACGGGTTGTGCCGCAGCGCAGGCGCGCCGCGGGGCAAGCCCACGCGGCTATCATTGCGAACGACCGCGACGGGGCAAGCGCGGGGCAAGCCCACGCGGCTATCATTGCGAACCACCGCGACGGGGCAAGCGCGGGGCAAGCCCACGCGGCTATCATTGCGAACCACCGCGACGAGGAGCGCGCCGTGGAACCAGGTGCGGGCGTGGTTGCGCTGGAGGGAGGATTCCATGTGGCGGTCGTTCTGGAGGTCGTCGCAGACGAGGAGCGTGGGGCGGTTGGCGCGGACGATGATCGGGTTGTCGAGGAGTTCGAGCTTGATGTTTTCGAGGTGGGCGGCGGCCTGGTGCGCAGTGTCGGAGATGAGCCAGATGTAGGGCTCGCGGCCGAGAAGTGCTTCGCGCAAGGGGTAGGCGAGGGTGGCGAGGGTGGACTTGGCTCCGCCGCGGGGGCCGAGGACGTTGAGCTTCGAGCCGCGGTCGGCGGTCATGCGGTCGAGGCTCTCGGCGATGATTTCGAGAAAGTCGTCCATGGGGGGATTCAGGGGTTGGGCGGATGCCTCACGCAAAGGTGCCAAGGCGCGAAGAAGAGGAAGGAAGGGGGCGCGACACAAGGGCGCGATGGGAAAGCGCGACGTTGTGGCGGGCTCTTGGGATACCGGACCGGTTTGGTCCAGCTTTGCGGATACCCGGGGGACTGCTTGGGGGGGAGAGTGATTGCGGGGGCGGAAGAGGGAACCACGAAAGACACGAATGACACGAAAAAAATGGAAGAGGTGGAAGGGGTGGAAGAGGTGAAGGACATGAATGGGATGCAGCAGGACGCGTGTGGGGGGCGTGGAGAGCGTGGGAGTCGAGGGGTGGTTTTTGGGAAGGTGGTTTGGGGAAAGAAGGTTGGCAGGGGACGCGTCTGGTTCTGAGGGGTGAATTGTGAATTGTGCAACGTAGTTCGGGTGTTGCGCAAAAAGTCGGGCGACGGGGATGGGCAGAAGTTGTTTAGAGCATTGCGGTTAGGTCGGGATGTTGTGACGTAAGTTGGGTACTGGCCGAAAGGGGGGTGTTGAAGAAAGGCGGAAAGCGGGGAGTGGAGAGTGGAGAGTGGGAATGGGAGGGGTACATGTACAGGAGTATAGCAGAAAGGAATTTTTTGGGAAGGGGTTTTTTGAACAGTTGGGAAGAATTTTGGGGGGCGGCAGGTTGCGGGTTGGAGAGGCGAGAGGAGAGGAGGCGCGTGGGGCGGTGGGGCGGCAATCGGGGCGGGGCGATGGGGGGCGGGGTGAACTCGGCGCGGATGCCGCGTGTGCTGGGGAGGGAGGGGGAATATGGGGGGCGGCTGATGGGTGGCCACTTGCTCGGACGGTCCGACAGTTCATGGGTGGCCCGTTTTGCGGGGAGCGGGAATGGGAGGGGTGCATG
>JAMOAF010000797.1 GCA_023621895.1 Planctomycetota bacterium | reverse complement strand
CTTGAAGGCTATCTCGAGGATGTCCCTCTGGCAGCCGGCCGCAACTTCATAGTTGTCTCCCGGCAAATCGACAATCTCGTACCACGCGTATGCCGGCAAGGCCTGGACCCAGTGCGATACGCGGGCAAGCCACGGCTCCAGTTTTGCGGTCACATGCAGCGCGGCGCCGCCGGAGTTGAGGAGGTTGCGGAAGTCGCTGGTCTCACCGAGAAACGGATCGAGCAATTCGTTCAACAGATAGAGGTTCAGAGTCTCGGCCGGCATCAGGCGCTGCATCTCGACATTCCAAACGGCCCGCGCGGATGGCAGCCGATGGGCACAGAGCTCAAGTTGCTTGAAGACCGCCGCGATGAACGCATCCACCGCCTGTCTGAGAACGGCCAAGTCGCGCTGGAGCGTGCCGTATAGTCCGCTCGCGCCCCCGCCATCGAGGGCCGCTTGGGCAGGCTCGTGGCTATCGGTCTCGGCCAGCAGCAGGTCCTTGTTCTTGCGCGCGACGGCACGCGCGGTCCGCGCGGCATCGCTGGCGAATGCGTCGAGCGCCTCCTCAAACTCCAGGATCGCCCCCCGCAACTGCGGCAGAGAGACCTGCGGATCGGCGGCCAGGCTGGCCAGGCGGGAAAGCGGAGCGCCCGCCGCTTGCCATCGGTCCTCCAGCGCGCGCAGCTCCGGAGTGCGAACCTCGGTGAAACGCTGCGCCCGGAAGGAGCGGTGGATATCGGCCAGCGGCTGCGCAGCTCGGCGGTGGGTACGACCTCCGCGGCGGCCATCAGCAGTTGCTCGACAAGGCCCGCTCGGCCGAGGAACCCCATCACCACCTCAACTCCGCCCTCCTGCATCTCCGCCGCGACGCGGACCGCAGCGAGTTCTTCCACCGCGCTAATGTAAGTCCTCGAAATCGTCTGGTGCGCTCTCTCGCGCAACCCGGCCACGCCGAGCTCCTTGAGCCGGGGTCTGCCCTCTTCATCAAGGAGCTCCTCCCGCAATTGACGGTGGGCATAGGCGCGCTCGACCCGCTCGAGTTTTGCGATCAGGGCCGCCTGGTGCCTCTTGACCGGTTCCGCGGCGCCGGCGCCTTTGGTCAGGAAACGGGCGAAGTCATCCGCGTTGTCGATCACCTTCTCGCCGGCGGCGCCGCGCGCTGCAAGGACGGCCAGAAGCTTCTCCTGTCCCGGGCCAAGTCCCTCGAAGAACGTCAACGTGTGTAACAGCGCGACTTCCTGCGAAAGTCCCGAGAGGAGATTGAAGTGGTGGACCAGGCCGAGCGCAAAGAGAAGCGCGAGGCCCTCGCGATTCTCTCCGGTCGAGAGCGCCGCGGGCAGATCCGCATCCACGACCACCTTCGGCCTTCTCCGCTCGATCTGGTCCAGAACGCTTACCGCAGATAAGTTCATCAAGCGGTCGTGGTCACTGCGGTATTCGGTTTCCAGCGTGACGTCCTGATCAGGGCGGGAAACCCTGCGCAAAGCTTCCTTGACAACAGGCAGAGCGTCCTGGCTTTCACAAAGCCACGCCAAGGCCGCTTCAACCAGGTCGCTTGCCGGGCGGGCGTCCGGCAAGGGTGCGGCAGCTCCGGCGATCGGCTGCGTGCCTTGCGCGACGATGCGCACTTGCCCCAGAGTGTCGGCCCTAAGCGTGAAAAAACCAGTTGCGACCAGGCCGCCGGTACCGCGTCTCGGGACCTCTACGCCTTTCCTCACCACGTCTTCGGCCAAGACCCGCGCCTGCTCCGCGCCGTAGAGAGCAGTCAACATCCGGGCAAGGTGGTCCACGGTCGCAGGGATCATCAACGGCAGGGTACCCTGGCATGGCATTGTGAAATTCTGCGAGATCACGCCGCCGAGGCAGCCCCCTTTTCCGTCACGGGCAGGGCGATTCTCCATGTGCGGCCGCGCGAGAGAACGGGAATCCCCTTGCATGCCTTTGTCCTCCCCGGAGTAATGCACGCTCCGATCACGCTTTCACTTCGGCGATCGTCGGCTCGGCGATTGCTGACGTGACGCCGATCCAGCATCCCTCCCAAGAACTCCGTCCGCGTCTCGATCCAACGGCTTACGGCGCCTGGCGGAGTTGGCGCCGTACAACAGGATAGCCAATTCCCGAGGCCAGGGAAGATCCGAGCCCGCGGATTCCGTGGCGGGCGTGAAAGAAGGATTGCGTTGCCATCCTCGGGGCTGAACGACAGGCAAAGCAGGGTGATCTGGAAGAGTTGCGGCCATTTTTCCGTACCCGGAAGGTAGCCGATAGTGAGTGCTGCACCAGGCGATTGGCGGTGGATTTCCCGCCTTGGCATGACTTTTGCGGGAGAACGCGGGCGTGACGTTGCGGCTTTACGGCTCGCGTGTGCCGAGAGGCGGGGAGGGCGGAATGAGCATTCGGTTTCGGCTGACGATTGCCGCCATCGCGGTGATTCTGGTGGCCAACTCCCTGCTTTCCTTCAGTGCCCTCCAGTACCTGGGCCGCGTCTGGATGGGTGAGGTGCAGACTCGGGTGCGGCGAAACCTGAGTTCCGCCCGGGCGGCTTACGAGAACCAGTTGAACGTGATCGCGGCATTCCTGCTTGCCACCAGCCGCGATCGCACGCTTGCCGACGCCGCGGAAGAGAACGATCGGGCGACCTTGGATTCGATCCTTCAGGGAGTGGGCGTGCCAGAAACCATGGACTTCGCCGGATTGCTGGACGCCAGCGGCAGGGTGATCTGCCGGGTTGGGAGCAGGCAGAGTGGCGAGGACCTTTCCGCGGATCCGCTCGTCGCCCAGGTGCTCCGCGAGCATCGGCCCGCGCAGGGGACGATCGTGTTTTCCCGCGAGCGGCTCTTGGCCGAAGGACCGGAATTGGCCCGGCGGGCATCCGTTCCGGTGATACCCACTGCGGCGGCTCGGCCGACGGCCAAGTCGGTCTGCACCGACGGCATGGTGACCGCAGCCACCGTGCCCGTGCTCGATGCCCGTGGCAATTTGAAGGCAATTCTCTACGGCGGCAATCTGCTCAACCAGCGCTATGAGATCGTCGACACGATCAAGCAGCAGGTGTTCCGGGGCGAGGTCTACAAGGAGAAGGAGATCGGCACGGTGACGATCTTCTTGGGCGACTTGCGGATTTCGACCAATGTCACCAACGAAGACGGTTCCCGGGCGGTGGGCACCCAGCTCAGCACGTCGGTTTCCGATGCGGTTCTGCTCCGGGGCGAGACCTGGGCGGCGCCGGCGTTCGTGGTCAACGATTGGTACATCACGGCCTACGAGCCGATTCGCGATCCGGCAGGGCGGATGATCGGGGTGCTTTACGTGGGCCTTCTCCAAGCGCCGTTCGCCCATCAATTGCACGTGATCAGCATCGTGTTTTTGGGGATTGTCGGGGCCGCCACCGTGGCCAGTCTGATGCTGCTCCTGTTCATTCACGCGCTGGTGCTGCGGCCGATTCGTTCCGTCGTGGAAATGGCCCAGAAGGTCATCGGCGGCGACTTGACGGCGCGGGTGGGCGTGCGGCCGCCGGGCGAGATGGGGGTGCTCTGCCGGGCGGTCGATAGCATGGCCCAGGCGGTCGCGGAGCGCGAAGAGCTTCTTACCCAGGCCGCAAACCAGCAGATTCGCCGCAGCGAGCAATTGGCCTCCGTCGGCCGCCTCGCGGCCGGCGTCGCCCACGAGATCAACAACCCCCTGACCGGCGTGTTGGCCTTCGCCGACCTGATGCGCGAGAAGGAAAACATGGATCCGCAGGACCGCGAAGACCTGGAAGTCATCATTCGAGAAACCAAACGCGCCCGGGAGATCGTCCGCGGGCTCCTGGAGTACGCGCGAGAAACGCCCTCGGTCAAGACCTCGTTGAATGTCAACGAGGTGGTCCGGCAGACAATGCAACTGCTCGGAAAACGCGAGGCATTCCAGAATGTCAATCTCGTCGAGGCCTTGGCCGAAGACTTGCCAACCGTCAACGGCGACCGCAACCAGCTCCAGCAAGTGCTGGTCAACCTCTCGCTGAACGCTTGCGAAGCCATGCACAGCGGCGGTACCCTGATGATCGGCACGTCCCGCGCCGACAACAAGGTCGTGATCGAGGTCACCGACACCGGCTGCGGCATCCGCCCGCAGGACTTGGAAAGGATCTTCGAACCGTTTTTCACCACCAAGCCCGTGGGCAAAGGGACCGGCCTGGGGCTGAGCGTCAGCAGCGGCATTATTCAACAGCACGGCGGCACGCTGGAGGTCGAAAGCGTGCCGGGCAAAGGGACCACCTTCACGATCCACCTGCCGGCGGCCGCCGCCGGGGCAGCGTGATCCTGTTTTTTGCATCGCGCCCGCCACCGGCGTTGGACGCGGGAATGACGGTGCCCTATTCGTGATCCGCGACGAATCCGGCCGAACCGGCAACGAGAACGGTCATGTCGCTGAAAATACTCGTTATTGGCCGTGATTGCACGCGTGCTCCGGGTTGCCGGCAGATGCTCGACCCGGCCGAGTACGACGTGCACTGTTTTCCGGATCCGTTGACCGGCGTGCAGGCGGCGATTGCGGGTGGCTTCGACGGAATCCTTGTCGACGAGGCCCAGGCGTCGCCGGGCGCCTGGGACATCCTCCGCCAACTCAAGGACGCGAACGTGCCGGCACAGGTGATTGTTCTCAGCCCCGCGGGGACCATCGAGACGGCCGTGGCGGCAATCAAGGAAGGCGCCGCGGACTATCTCAAGGAGCCGAGTACGCCGCAGGAGCTGCACGCGATCCTGCGCCGCTTCGAGCCGCCTTCCGCCACGGCCGCCGATCCTCAGCCGGAGGGGCTGGCCGGCGGCGCATCGCGGGGGTTCGAGGGCATCTTGGGACGCTGCCCGGCGATGCGCGACGTGTTCGCATTGATCCAGCGTGTCGCGCCGACCGAGAGCACCGTGCTGGTATGTGGTGAAAGCGGGACCGGCAAGGAGATGGTGGCGCGGGCGATCCACCGGCACAGCCGCCGCCGCGACCGCCCCTTGTTGGCCTGCGATTGCACGGCCCTGGCCCCGACGCTGCTGGAAAGCGAGCTGTTCGGACACGTCAAGGGGTCGTTTTCGGGCGCGATTGCCACGAAGATGGGATTGTTCGAGGTCGCTCACCAGGGCACGCTGTTCCTCGATGAAGTGGCAAACCTAAGCCTGGAGACGCAGGGGAAGTTGCTCCGCGTTCTGGAGACACGCCAGGTGCGCAAGGTGGGCGATACGGTCGAACGCGCGGTCGATATCCGGCTGATCGCCACGAGCAATCGCAACCTGGCGGAACTGGTCAAAGCCGGCGCGTTCCGCGCCGATCTCTACTACCGTTTGAATGTCGTGCCGATTTGGCTCCCTCCATTGCGCGATCGCCACGGGGACGTTCCCCTGCTGGCAATCGCCTTCCTCCAGCATTTCTCGCGGCAGATGGACGCCGACGTGGTCGGTTTCTCCCCCGAGGCGATGCACCAGTTGGAATTGCATCCCTGGCCGGGCAACGTCCGCGAGCTGAGGAACATCGTCGAACGGGTGGCCGTGCTTTACGGAGGCTCCCGAATCGAGCTCGCCTGCCTGCCTTGGGAAGTCCGCGAGGCCAAGGCGCCTGCCTCCGCGGTGGAAGTGCCCTGCACATGGGAGGAGCTGAGACTCCGCAAGCGGCAGGTCAGCGAAAACCTGGAGCGGCGATTCTTGCTGGCCGCTCTCGATCGCTGCGGCCACAACGTCACCCAGGCGGCGGAGAGCGTGGGAATGCAGCGGACGAACTTCCATGCACTGTTGCGCAGCCACGGGATCAAACCCGAGCCGCGCCCGCGGAAGTGACGGCCGCTGCGAGCACAGCGGCGCTCGCGGCCCGGTGGCCGTCCGGACTTCGGGGGCTGAGCGGAAGGCGGCAGCGCCCAGCGGCAATTGCGTATCGGTTCTTATACCGTGTATCGATGATCATACACCCGAACGGCGTAGAGCGGTCTGCATTTGCCGGAGCTATCGGCGGCCAGGCACCGCCGGCGCGGAGACCAACGCGCGTTTCGCCAAGCCTTGCGGCGGTCTGGCGGGGTCGATGGGAGCCACGTCGCGGTTTGGTTCGCGGGCGCCGCCGGTCGAGGCACGGAATTTGCCCCACTTGATTGGTGAGAGCGAGGCGATACGCCGAGTCTGGGAAACTGCCGTTGCTTCCCGCATATCGTCCGCTGATGCCGCTAAACCGGGGAGCCAGTCATGGCGGATGATCGCACACTGCTGGTGGTGGATGATGAGGAGGTCGTTTGCCAAGCCTGCCGCCGGATCTTCACGCGGCAGGGATTCGAAGTTGAAGTCAATACCGACGCTCGGCAAGGGCTCGCTTTGGCAACGGAAAAAGACTACTCGATCATCCTCTTGGACATCAAGATGCCGAACATCGACGGGATCGAGTTTCTCGAACGGCTCCGCGAGCACAAGCCGAGCGTGCCGGTGTTGATCATCACCGGCTATCCGAGCATTCCCAATGCGTCGGCGGCGATGCGCCTGGGGGCTTGCGACTATGTCACCAAGCCGTTCACGACGGAAGAGATCACTTGGGCCGTGCAGCGGGTGCTGAGCACGAAGCAGATGCTGTCGCCCGAGTGCGAGGCGCCCGCGGTGGCCGAAGAGGCCTTGGCCGCCGAGTCGGCCGCCGCGCCGCTGTTCTGGGACGAATCCTGGGCGCGGATGGAGATCGACGGATCGGCGTGCGTGGGGGCGGTGGTTCCGGGAATTCGCGGAGCCTCGATCACGGCGGTCCGGCTCCCGCGGATCGGCGAGGTGGT
>JAMOAF010000622.1 GCA_023621895.1 Planctomycetota bacterium | reverse complement strand
CGCCTGCTGGCCCGTGCCGCCGTCCCAGGCCGGTCCGGTCCAGAAGCGTTTTTCGGGCGACTCGACGACGCGGAGATACTTGACGCTGCCAGGCGAGACCTGTTCCATTCCCGTGCCCAGGTAGACGTTTTCGACCCGAAAGACGCCTTCGTTTTTCGCCAGGTCGATCCGCGAGGGAATCGCGCGCGGCTTGAGCCGCGGGCCGAGGGGCATCGGATCGTAGCAGCCCGGCTCCTCCGCGTGCAGGAGGACCTCGTTGCCATGCACGTCGATCAGGTAGAGGCCCATCTGCTCGCCCCGCCCCGTCATGCGCGAACAGAGAAAATGCGTTTCCGACAGCGGATACGGGTCCTCGTACTTCGGTTGGACCCGTGTGAACGTGTCGTAGTTGCCCTTGCCCACCAGGTCGATCGCGCCGGCGGGCCAGGTCTGAAGGACCGGCTCGCGGCCGTCCATGCCCCGGCGGCGATCGACGATCGCAAGCGCGCCCCAGGGGCGGTCGTGGCACGACGAAAAGGTGGCGATGAACCGCTGCGTGCCGGGAATCGGCCGGGCGTCGAGCACCGCGCCGGGCGAGTTCGTGTTGTTGCCCCAGTAGACGGCGTGGTTGGTCCCGTCGGGATTGGCGACCCAAACGCCCTGGGCGTCGCCAAAATTGCGGTCCACGTATTCCCAGCGGTCGTAGATCACGCGCCCGTCGGGCAGCAGGGCCGCATGGCCCTCGTGCAGCGTGCTGTGGCCGATCTGCTGGATGTTCGAGCCGTCGGCGTTCATCGTGAACAGGTTGCCCATGATGTGCCGATTGCACATGCAGTACTTCGGCTCGCGGGTCGAGGTGAAGAGAATCCGGCCGTCAGCCAGATAGATCGGGTCGATGTCCGACAGCCCGGAGCCGAAGGTCAACTGCTTGAGGCTCGACCCGTCCGCATTCATCTCGTAAAGATGGTACTCGTCCTGGCGGTCGCGGCGCATCGAAAACAGGATTTTTTTACCGTCGAAGCGGACGTCCGGGTCCCGGGCGATGCCTTGGGAAACCTCGAGCAGCGTCTTGAGTTCGCCGCTGGCCAGGTCGATCGTCTTGACCGCGGCGCCGCCCGCAAAGCTTGCCGTGTTGATTTCGCCGGTCTGGAACATGGTCTCCGTGTTATGGCTCGATTTGGCGGTGGAACTCGAACTGCCGATTGCAGAGAAGCTTGCCGAACTCTCCTTCGACCACCTGCCAACCCTGCAAGTCGCCCGTCTCAAAGTCGAATCGAATCCGCGGATGCTCCGCGGCAGGTGCAGACTCTGCTCCAAGAGCCAACAAGGTCCCTACAATCAGCGCTTGCCAGCATGGTTCGGCCATGGCGAAGTCCTGACGCAAAGAATGGCTTTCGGACTGAAGACGCGGAGTTGCTCCCTATCATAGAAGGTGACCCGGCCGGAGAACAGCGCTCCCACAGGACCCGCCATCAAGAGTGTCAGGCGGACCGCCGGTGGCGATCGTCGCGGCCTGGTTGTGTTTGTGCCGCGCGGATTTGGCAGTCTGCCCGCAACCGGTGTGGAGAGGGATCGTCGTCGAACGGTTGCCGGGCAAGCTGTTTCCGCCTGCCGAGCGGTGGCGGCGGGCCGGTGTGAGATGCGTCACCGGCTGCCGTGGCTGAACGTCGCCCCAAGGACTCCAGCCGCCCGAGTGCCGGCAACAGCAAGCGGAGATTCTCTTGCCAGTAGGCGCGCCGGGCGTAGTAGAGCCGCCGGTGACGCTGGAGGCAGTCGAGAAAGGCGTCGCTGGCTGTAACCGCGATTGGGCCGAACGGCAGGCAGTCGCCGCGCGCGTCAGCCGGCGGCAGGCCAACGTGGAACTCGGCAAACGTGGCGTTGATCTGCCGCGCCGCGTTCCAGACCCAGCCGGCCGCCTCCGATGCGCGTTCCGTCGGCGTAATGCGAAAATCGGCGATTGTGCGAATGCCCAAGCGGCGGCACGAGGCGACCACCGCCTGGTTTTCGGCAATCGATTCGTCGCCGGGGCCGGAATGGCCCGAAAAGTCGATTTGGAGCGTCACGCAGGAAAGCCCCACGCGCCCCAGCACACGGATCATTTCCGGCCGCAGCAGGTCCGCCCGGCTGCGGATCGAGAATTGAATTGCCTGGCTGGTGCGGCCAATCTGTTCGGCAAGCTGGAAAACCTGGCTGCGATTTCGACCGAACTGCGGGTCGCAGAATAGGAACGAGTAGAATCCCCAGCGGCCGATTCCCTCGCGAATCTCCGCGATGACCGATTCCGCCGAACGGTAGCGAAGGCCGCCGGGGAGAGTCGCCGCGCCGGCGTCCAGGCCCGGCAAAGCGCGGCTGGCCTCGATCCGCGCGGTCGGAAACTGCCAAAACTCACGCGAGGAGCGAAACAGCCATGGGGAAAAGGGCGCCCATTCGGGTAGCGGCAGCGAGTCGAGGT
>JAMOAF010001000.1 GCA_023621895.1 Planctomycetota bacterium | reverse complement strand
CCACCAGGGGCAAACATGCGGTCGCACGGCGGATTCCCCAATGGCTTTTCTGGAATCATGCAGATCCAGTAAGTGGCCGCTGAAAGCACGGCATTGCATGGTAACGCTCGGTCTGCGTACGGGCAAACGCACGCTTCGAGCCGCCCGCACCACCTCAATCCGAATTGTCGCAAACGTCACCCGAAGGATCGCTTTCCTGGCGCCGGAAGATTCAGCACCGACTTTGATCCTGGACTTCTTGGCCGATTCTGCCTGTCCACGTCCCCGGCAGACGCGGTGGTTTATGGCCGCGCACTTTGGCGGTAAGATGGAACGCATTGCTGCGCCCCTCGAAGCCGGCGGAATCCCCTCCCTTGGATCGGCCGAGACGAGGAGGGAGTCGGCGTGCGACCTGGCTTGCTCGAGCAGACTGAATAAGGAGTGAACAATGACGAAACGAACGACTGGTTATAGTCTCCTGGCCCTACTGGTGCTTGGGACGGCGCTTGCCGTTCCATCCGTCGCGGCGGAGGACGTCTGGCGCGAGACCGGGGAGCAGCGCGATGCGCGGATGGCCTGGTGGCGCGATGCCCGATTCGGAATGTTCATCCACTGGGGCCTCTACGCGTTGCCGGCGGGCGAGTGGAACGGCCAACCGGTTGCCGGCATCGGCGAGTGGATCATGGATCGGGCGAACATCCCGGTCAAGGACTACGAGGCGCTCGCCAAGCAGTTCAATCCGGCGCGGTTCAACGCTGCCGAGTGGGTGCGGATCGCCAAGGACGCCGGCGCGAAGTACATCGTGATCACTTCGAAGCACCACGACGGCTTCTGCCTGTTCGCCACGGAGACGACCGATTGGGACGTGGTCGACGCCACGCCTTACGGCAAGGATCTGCTGGCGCCGCTGGCCGCCGAGTGCCGCAAGCAGGGTTTGAAGTTCTGCACCTACTACTCGATCATGGACTGGCACCATCCGGCCCAATACCGCGGCAGCGAGAAACACTACAACCCGACGAAAATGCACGAGGGTCGTAAGACGGAGTACATGGACTACATGAAGGCCCAAATGAAGGACCTGCTCCGGTCCTGCGATCCGGAGGTGCTCTGGTTCGACGGCGAGTGGCCCGACTGGTACACCGAGCCCGATGCCCGCGAACTCTATGCCTATTTGCGGAAGCTGAAGCCGCAGTTGATCATCAACAACCGGATCGGCAAGGGCCGCAAGGGCATGGATGGGCTCAGCGGAGAGAAATACGCGGGCGATTTCGGCACGCCGGAACAGCAGATACCCGCCACCGGGATTCCCGGCGTCGACTGGGAATCGTGCATGACGATGAACGACACGTGGGGCTTCAAGAAGAACGATCACAACTGGAAGAGCGTGGAAACGCTCACGCGCAACCTCATCGACATTGCGTCCAAGGGCGGCAACTACCTGCTGAATGTCGGTCCGACGGCCGCGGGGGAGATTCCGGCGGCGAGCGTCGAACGCCTGGCGGGCATCGGCCAATGGATGAAGGCCAACGGTGAGTCGATCTACGCCACCAAGGCCAGCCCGTTTGCAAAGACTCCCTGGGGCCGCTGCACCCAAAAATCCCTCGACGGAAAGACCCGGCTCTACCTGCACGTGTTCGATTGGCCGGCCGACGGCAAATTGGTCGTCCCTGCCAAGGGCAAACCGGCCGGCGCCAGGCTGCTGGCCGGCGGCGCGAGGCTCGACGCGGCGGCTGAGGACGGCGCCGTGACGATCACGCTGCCGCAAGAAGCGCCGTCGAAGATCGCCACGGTGGTCGTGTTGGATGTTGAGTAAGTCTTAAGACAACAAAGACGACGGGGCCGCGTTCTCGGGCCGGCCGTGCGGATCGCGCTGCGCGTTTCAGCCGAAGAGCAGGCCGCATCCCCCAATTCGCAGAAAGGGAATCGTATGCCAGTCAAGCGATTGGTTCTGCTGGTGCTGTTTCTCGCCCTGCCGGCCGCCGCGCTGCCGCAGGAGACGGTCACGGTCCGCCCGGAGGAGATTGGCGACGTGCTGGTCAACCCGGGCATCGGCTTCATGACCTTTCAGCGGTTCAACGGCGACAAGCTCAACGAGGGGACGAAATGGACCGAGGGGTACCCGATCGAATATCAGCAGTTCGGCGGCGACCTGAAGAACGAAAACCACCCAGACACGTCGCTGGCCTATTTTCGGGTTTACTGGAAGTTCATCGAGCCGCAGCGCGACCAGTATCGCTGGGACCTGCTCGACCGGGCGCTGGAGACGGCGGCCGCGCGGGGGCAAACCCTCTTGCTGCGGATCGCCCCCTACGGCACGGGGCCGGACAACGACGTGCCCGACTGGTACCGCGCCCTGGTCGGCCCGGAGAAAGACCTGGCGATCAAGAAGTGGCGGACCGATCCGATGGACCCGCGCTACGTCGAGCATTTTGGAGGCATGGTGCGCGACCTGGGGTCGCGCTACGACGGGCATCCCACGCTGGAGAGCGTCGATCTGTCGATCGTGGGCGCCTGGGGCGAAGGGGCGGGGTCGGTCGACCTGGCTCAAGAGACCCGCGAGGCGCTGGTGGACAGCTATCTCGATGCGTTTCCCAAGACGCCCCTGGTGATGCTGCTGACCGACGAGAAGACGAATCGCTACGGCCTGTCGAAACGCGACGTCGGCTGGCGGGTCGATTGCCTGGGCGACATGGGCGGCTTCAGCCCCACGTGGTGCCACATGTGCGATTACTACCCACAGGCGATCATCAACTTCGGGATGCGGGACGCCTGGAAGAAGGCCCCGGTGACCCTGGAGGTGTGCTGGGTGATGCAGCACTGGAAAGACCAAGGCTGGGACATCGACTACATCATCGACCAGTCGCTGAAATGGCACCTCTCCTCGTTCAATGCCAAGTCCTCGCCCGTTCCCGAAGAGTGGTGGCCGCAGGTCAACCGCTGGCTGACGCGGATGGGCTACCGCTTCGTGCTCCGCAAGTTCACCTACCCGGCCAAGGTGAAGCCGGGCGGCGAGCTGGCCTTGACTTCCTGGTGGGAAAACAAGGGGGTTGCGCCCTGTTACCGCCCCTTCCGCCTGGCTCTCCGCCTCAAGAACGAGCAGAAAAGCGCGGTCCTGCCGGTTGCCGCGGACCTTCGTTCATGGCTGCCGGGCGACAGTCTGTGCGATGCGGCGATCAACATTCCAGAAGATGCGGCCGAGGGCCGTTACGATCTTGACATCGGCATCCTCGGCGAGCGCGGCGATGAGCCGGCGGTCAGGCTGGCAATCGCCGGCCGGAGCGCTGATGGTTGGTACAAGATGGGGGCAATCCGTATCGAACGCTGATCAGGCACGGTTTGGGGGACAGGCTGATGAACACGCGACGAGGGATGCTGATCGTATTGCTGTTGGCCGGCGCAGCCTGCGGCGAGCCGTTGACGCTGCCGCAAGAGCAGCGCCCGGAGTGGCTTGACCGCGACGGCATTGTAATGGCCGGAAGTTGGGAGCCGCTCCTGTTTCGCGTGCGGCGCGATGGGGCTGAAGGCTACACGCCGACCGAGGAGCAGTTGGCGGACTACCGCCGCGAGCACAGCCCGGAGATGGTCGACCGGCTTCAAGCCATGGGCGTCAACTTCGTGATGATGCATTGTTACAAGGGAGCGGGCATGAAGGCCGAGCGGGAGAGCATGGAAGACGCCGTGCGTTTTGCTCGCCTGTGCCACGAGCGGGGCCTCCGCGTGGGCGTCTACGTGTGCAGCGGGGCCTTCCTCTGGGAGCTTTTCTTTCAAGAAGCCCCCGAGGCCCGCGAGTGGGTGCTGCACGATGAAAACGGCGCGCCGGTCACCTATGGCGGCGGGGCCAAGTACCGCTACTACTGGAACCGCAACCATCCCGGCGCCGAGGCGTACTACCGGCGGATCGTCCGCTTTGCCGTCGAACAGATTCAGGCCGACCTGATCCACTTCGACAACTACGTGCTAGGCCCCGGATACGACGCGAACTCCACGGCGCGCTTTCGCGAGCACCTGCGGGCTGGTTTCACGCCGCGGCGACTCGAGCAGATGGGCATCGAGAATCCGCTCTCGGCGGCGATTCCCAAGGCCGGCGAGCAGGGGCTCTTGCGCTATGCGTGGGACGACTTCCGCACGCAGTCCCTGGCCGATTCCTATGCGGCGATGAGCCGCTTCTGCCGCTCGATGCGCCCCGATGTGCTCGTCGAATGCAACCCCGGCGGCGTTTCGAGCCGGATCGTTCCGCCGATCGACCACGGCCGGCTCCTCCAGGGCGGCGAGGCGTTCTGGGATGAAGGCCGAGCGCCTGGGTTCGCAAGCGGCCGCCTGACATCGAGAATTCGCACCTATAAGGTCGCCCGGGCGATGGACAACATGGCCTTCTGCTACACGACCACCCCGCTGGAAATGGCTGAATCGATGGCGTTCAACTCGAACTGCCTGGGCGCGGTCTGCTGGTTCGAGTACGCCGCGATCACCAGGCGGCCCGCTTCCGCCGAGCCGGTTTCGCCCGAACTCGCGCCGTTTGTCCGCTTCTTTCACACCCGCCGCGACCTGTTGCGCAACGCGGGCGTGGTGGCCGACGTCGCCGTGCTCCGCAGCTTTCCCTCGGCGGTGTTCGGCGATGCGCGAAACGCCGCGCTGACCTCCGCGGTGGAAGAGGCCCTGATCGGCGGGCGGGCCGCGTTTCAGATTCTCCACGACCACCAACTCGACCGGCTGAAGAAATACCGGGTGCTGGTGCTGGCCGGTTGCCCGGCCCTGTCGGACGAGCAGGTGGAGCGGATCAAGGCGTTCGTCCGGGAGGGAGGGCGTTTATGCCTGGTCGGGCCCGCGGCCACGCACAACCAGTGGATGGAGCCGCGCGCGGCGGCGTTCGACGAGCTGCCCGAATCGCGCGTCACGCGATGCGGGGAGAACGACGACGTGCTCGCGGCGGTCCGCATGGCTTGCGATGGCGCGCTGTCGCTCTCCGTCGAGGCGGAGCCGGGGCTCTGCGCTGAACTGGCGGAGCAACCCGGCAGGCGCCTGGTTCACCTGGTTAATTATTGTTCGGACGGGCCAGCCAAGAACGTCGCCGTGCGGCTGCGTCTGCCGGGCGGAAAGAAGCCGGCCAAAGTCACGTTGGTCAGCCCCGGCCGTGACGGCGGCGTGGACGTGCCGTTCGCCTGGCTGGACGGAGCCGTGTCGTTCACCGTTCCGGAGGTCGACGTTTACGAGATCGCGGTGATTGCGGCGGAGTAGGCAATGGCGGGAAAGCGGGTCGACGAGAAATTCCTTCGCGAAGCGATTCGGATCGCCTCGTTCCCAAGCTCCGGCTTGGGAACGCAGGAGAAGTGGGAGGCCCCTTGATGGACGAGAAATTCCTTCGCGAAGCGATTCAGCTTTCGATTGAGAAGATGCAGGCCGGCGAGGGCGGTCCGTTCGGAGCGCTGGTGGTGCGCGGTGGCCAGGTCGTCGGCCGCGGGTGGAACCAGGTCACCTCGACCAATGATCCGACGGCCCACGCCGAGATCGTGGCGATCCGCGCGGCCTGCGGCGCGCTCGGCACGTTTCAGCTTTCGGGCTGCACGCTCTATACGAGTTGCGAGCCCTGCCCGATGTGTCTCGCGGCGATCTACTGGGCGCGGATCGAGCGGATCGTTTTCGCTGCCGGCAGGCAGGACGCGGCCGACGCCGGTTTCGACGACAGCCTGCTGTACGACGAAGTGACCCGCGTGCCGGCCGAGCGGTCCGTGCCGGCCGAGCAATGCCTGCGCGACGAAGCCTTGGCGGCCTTCCACGCCTGGCGGTTGAAGGGCGACCGGGTCGAGTATTGAGGAGCAGCCAGCTTTCAGCGATCAGCGATCCGCCTCGTTCCCAAGCTCCAGCTTGGGAACGAGCCAGACGGCTGACGGCTGACCGCTGATGGCTACTCCTTCCGCCCTTCCAATGCCGCCATCACGCGGTCGGTGATCGCCTGGATCAAGTCTTCCTGGCTGGTGGTCGAACCGGCCTGCCGCTCGGGATGGTAGATCGGCGGCTGGAAGGCGCAGCGTTCGACGCCCGACTCTTTCCAACTCTCGCGGAACACGTCGTTGGCGCAGAGCTCGCAGTTCTGGATTTCCACCCGCGGGTCCTTCAGCCCCCACTGGGTTTTCAGGTCCAAAAGCGCCTTGGCCTCCGACTCGGTGAAGTAGCTCACCTTGCCGAGACTCTTGGCGAGGATCAACATCCGGCAGTAGGCGTCGAGAATCTCGGTGGCCCAATAGGCCTTTTCCACCGTCTCGCCGAAGCTCACCGTGCCGTGATTGGCGAGGATGATCACGCTCGACTTGTGGACGAAGGGGAGAATCGTGTTGGCGAAGTCCTGGCTGCCCGGTGTGTCGTACTTGGCAATCGGCACGTCGCCGAGAAAGATCTCGACCTCCGGCAGCACGCATTGCGGGATCGGCTCGCGGGCGATGCCGAAGGCGGTGGCATGTGGCGGATGGCAGTGGACGACCGACTTGACGTCGGCCCGCTCCTTCATGATCGCCAGGTGCAGCTTGATCTCGCTGGTGGCCTTGCGCCGGCCGGCCGTTTGCTTGCCCTCCATGTCGACCAAGCAGAGGTCGTCGGGCTTCATGAAGCCTTTGCTGATCCCCGTCGGGGTGCAAACGACCTCGTTTTCCCCCACGCGATAGCTGATGTTTCCGTCGTTCGCGGCAGCGAAGCCCTTCTTGTACAACCGGTCGCCGATCTCACAGATTTCTTGCCTGATTTTGTGCAGATTGATCATGGTTTCGCCTCGCGGAGTGAAAGCTGTCAGCCGTCAGCGATCAGGATCTGGCA
>JAMOAF010000198.1 GCA_023621895.1 Planctomycetota bacterium | reverse complement strand
ATTGTGGATCCAGGAGTCGTGGGTTCGAGTCCCATCTTCCACCCTGAGATGCAAGTGCTTACAACGAAAAGGTGGGATTCGATTGGCCGAACCCCTCCCCACCAGTCGGATACCGCGGCGAGCCGGCTATTTCGGCGCGTACAGCAGCGCCCTGGACTGCATCCCTTCCGCCGCCTGGGCCGCTGACTGGCTTGTATCGACGCGGATCGCGATCACGTTGGTCTGGCCCGGACGAATGAACCGAGTCACGTCCAACTCCAGCTCGGCCGGCCGAATGTAGGCTTCCTGGTACGGCCGGTGGCCGGCGTACTCGCCGTTGACCCAACACCACGCTTCAGTCACCACGACCGGCACGCAGAGCATGATCCGCTTGCCCCGAGCCGTGGCCGGCACGTCGAGCTTCAGCCGATACCAGATGGGGCCGAGGTACGGATAGCCGCGCCAGTCGTCGAACCCCTGGCGATAAAACGCCCGGGTGGTGTCCACGAGCGTCCAACCGCACTCGTCCAGTCCCGGCTGCTGCCAGCCGGCAAAGATGCCGTCGTCGTGCGGATCGGTGCGAAACGCGGCCTGCCTCGGAGCCAAGGCCACAAGTGTCCCCGTCTTGCCAGTGGTCTTGTCCACCAGCGACTGGTAGTATCTCTGGCGATCCGTGATCGTCCAGTACCAGACGCCCGTATGGTATCCTTTTTCGTCGGGCCAGATGAAGAACGGGTCGATTGCGTGCAACTGCCCGCGCTTTGAGAGCATCTTGTCCGCCTCGGCGACGGCCTTGGCAAAGTCGCCGCTCGCCTCGGCCGCGGCCATCTCCATGTAGGCGACCAGGTGCTCGTAGATCAGCCGCTCGGCCCGCACGTGGAGCTTGTCGCGGTCCGTGTCGGCCAACTGCTCGGCCTCGGCCACAAGCTGCTTGCATCGCTCCAGCAGCTCGGGCGTGTAGACCTCCGGCATCACCCGGTCTTCGTGGCCGTGGATCGGGGCGCGGGTGACGGCCTCGTCGAGGGCGACCTCGAAGGCCTTCATCGGCCGGGCCGCGCGCCCGTACCACTTGGCGAAGAAGTCGTCGAGGATGGCGTCCACGTCGGCGTTCGCGTCCCATTCCAACTGCGCGCGGAGATAGCGGCTGGCGATGCCGGCCTCGGCCCAGACGTTGCGCGACTCGTCGTGAAACCCCATCACGCCCCACTGCTTCATCAGTGGGAAATCGCGGCGGAGCTTGGTAAACTCCGGCAGAGGCGTAAGGCCGGAAACGAGCATGTTGTAGTTGTAGCCGTAGATCCAGACGTTCTTGCACAGCTCGCACCAGCGCTTGAGCATCTGGCCCTGGCGGACCTTCTGCCAGCAGTGGTCGTCGTCGTAGCCGTGGAGCGTGCAGCTCCAAATGGCGGCGAACATGATGACCATGCGGTCGTCGAGTTTCACGCCCTCCGGCGGCAGGTTGCGGTTGGCATAGCCGTTCGTGGCGATGTATGCCTGCGGAAACTCCTTGTGGACCTCGCCCGCCACCCGGTTGACAAAGAGCAGCCACTCCTCGGTAATGCTCGCCTCGCCGGGCACGCCCGGTCGTCCACCCAGGGTGACGAACCCGCGGCTGAGCCTGAGCGTTTCCGGGTTGAAGTCGCGGGGCATGCCGTCGTCCGGGGCGAAGCCGTACGAGTTTGCCTCCGGATGCTTGCGCAGGTAGTCGCGGATGATCCCGCCCGCGATTGCGGCCGCCTCGGGGCTCGTCAGATTGGGCAGGTGGGGATTGCGCGTGCCGTTCTCGTCGAGGGCCAACAGCTCCGGCTTCTCCTTCCAAAGCGGCTCGGGGGCGACGATTGCCCGCACGCTGCTGTCGCCGCAGATGGCGAACATCGGCTCGGGATTCATCTTGTTCCGCAGCTTCCAGCGGGCCTCCTGTTCGGCCAATTCCGGCTGGGCATGGAGCCACCAGTTGCGCATCACGAAGTCGGGCTTCTCGCGCACCTGCTGCTCGGGCACGCGGATCGTCTTCTGCCGAGGGACGATCTCGCCGAAGTCGCCCGGCATGAACCACCGCACGCCCAAGCTGCGGAGGAAATCGTAGACAGCGTACTCCGTGCCGTGATAGGGGCCGTCGTCATTGCCCGCCAGGAGCAGCCGGTCGCCTCGGCAGACAATCACGAAACCCTCGTCGCGGCGATCGGGACCCACTCCGGCGGGAACCGGCACGCCCAATGCATCGCTCAGCCGGCTCCGGCCCACGAGAATCACCGGCCCCTTCACGTCCTGCCCGTCGTCCACGATCGGCAGCTTCGCCCCGCACATCTTCTGCACGTAAGCCTGCAACTGGCCGGCCGCCGTTTGGCGCTTCCCTTTGGCCGGTTCCGCAACGTCTTTGGCGACGATGATCGTGGCCCGCGGTTGTCCATCCTGAACGACGACCATTTCGCCGGCGGCCGACGATCTGGCCAAGAGCAGTGCCAACCCTGCGAAGACCACACCCCAACAGCACCCACGGATCACATGGCGCATTGCTTCATCTCCCATGAACGAATAGTAGGTATCGTGCGTCGGGTCCGGCTGCTTACGCTTCCCGGACTGGGCGACCAATTCAGGATCGTGACTCGCCGTACAGGCCCCCCGCGGAACGGGAGGCGGCCATCGCCAGACTCCATCGACCCCAGCGGGCCGTGGCTGGTGCTCGCCGCGCCGGGGCGGCCCGCTACTTGTTGAAATCAACGGTCTGCTCGCCCTGAAATGCCGGAATCTGCTCGACGCGGTATTCCAGACCTTCTCCCGCGAACAGATAGAGGCTCAGCGGCAACGCCGCCTTCCCGGTCGTGCTGACCCGCACGCGCCCCGACGCCGGATCATGGCTTGCCTGGGTGATCTTGGTGTCGTACCTGTTCTTGGCGTACTCGCTGACGGCATCGTAGCTCACGAAGATCCGGTCGAATCTCGACGTCAGCTTGTCGATGTCGGCGAGCACCTTTTCCCACTCGCTGACTGTTAAGACGGCGATTCGCTGCTCGTGCGTGAACAAGCAGCCGAAGAAAAGCGCGTCGAGCCCGAGGCGGATTTCATTGGCCCCCTTTTTCGCTGCCGCCTCCAGGTCGTTGGTCGGGTGCTCCTTGCCGAAGGTGGTGTTGCCCCACAGGCAGTCAATGTCCGCATCGCTGATTCTCCCGTCGGGCTTCACCACGTACGGGTGTGCCTCGACGTTGAAAAAGTCCGCGTCGTCGGGCATGTAGTCGCAGGTAAAGCCCGGGTCTCCATACGGCTTCGGGTTCCAGGCGTAGGCCGCCGGATCGGAGTAGCCCTTTCCAAACCTGCCCGCGAACATCAGGAACGTCTCCCCGCGCTGCTTAAGAAACGGGAGCGAATTGATGCCGGGATTGAAGAAATGCGAATTGACCGTCCGGCTGGGCTTGATGCCCCAAGAGGCAAACTGGCCGTCCAACCTGGCGAACGCCTGCTCGAGCTCAGCCGTGCTGAATTCCACCGGGCTCGCCGCGGAGTCGTTCAAAATGCGCCTGTTGTAGATATGCCGCTCGTTCGTCCAAGCATGCGCCGAGAACTCGGCCTTGCCCGCGTCGAACGCCTGATTGATGACCTTGCCGTCCTCCGGCTTGATATCGTCCGTAAAGAGCCCGACGTTGGGGATATACCCGAACTTGTTGAGCCCCGTGATGTAGCGGAACGAAGCCGCCGCGCTATCCTCGTTGACCAGATAGCGGCTTCCCGAACCGGAGGCGTCGTCGATTCGGGCGGTCACGAACGGGGGCATGGCCATCATCGCGAACGGCTTCCTGGCCGCCCACGCAATCGATCGCCAGCAGAGGCCGTCGAGCCCATGGACATGCCCGAAATACTCGGGAAGCCAAAACTCGGCGGAGAGCGTGAACTGCACGATTCTGCCCTTGCCGAGGCCAAGCGCGAATACCGCCGGGAGATTCTCCTCCGAACGAACGAGAATCTCGCCGCGCGGCGCGCGGTCCAAGGCGGCGAATGCCACGGGACGGACCAGCCGGAACACCTGGCCGGCATCATAGGTATGCGTGATGGGGTGCGTATTGGACGCAATCGCGACCGAGGCCGTCCGCGCGGCGGCGGCCGACTCGACGCCCAGCATCTGCCGGTAGGCGGTGGGATAGTCGGAAAGGATGCCGTCGAAGTTCACCAGGCCCATTCCCGCCTCGATAGCCTCTTTGATCGCGGCGACCTGTTCTTCGGACAGGCGATGCCCCAGGCCGCTCTGAGCGAGAACAAGTGCCGAATGAGACTGTAGCACCTCGGCGGTCAGCTTGCCGCCGGCCAGGTCCAGCACCTCAAACGGCATGCCGAAATGGTCGAGCGCGGCAAGGAGGGTCCTGTCGAGAACGAGCCGCTCTTCCCTCGCGGAATTGTCGGCCAAAACCAACAACGCCATGTTGCCGCTCGAACAGGTCCATTGGACAAGCCCGTGCGATTCCGCGGCGCTGGACGCGACCGGCGGCGCCAGCATGGCCAGCGTTGTGAGAACGGACACCCAGGTTGATTTCCACAGGCGCGGCGATTGGCAAGGCATGTCTCGACCTCGAATGAAATGGTGTTGGCTACGGATTATCTATGAACCGCCGGAACTTCACGGCATCGCTGCCCCTGCCGCCGTCTCGCTGGTCCTCGGCGCACTCGAGGCGGCATTCCACGTGCCGCCGAGGCCGTCCCCTCCGCCGGGCCATTCCCGCAGTGCCCATTGACGCTGTCCCGGCGTCATCTTACCACCTGCGTACCACACTTTTAAGAACAGGATGGGCATCCCCCCCTGCTCAGCGGTCTGGCGGTAGGCCCCCCCAGGACTGTAGGACTCCCAGGACTTCTGAGAACGTCAGGGCGTGCCGTCTCTCACTCAGGGCATCGAGCTGTCGTCACTGCACTGTTGCCGCGGGGCCGGAAACTCCAGACGCAGGCTGATAACTTCCTCCTCGGTGACGGACCGGGTTTCTCGAAGAACGCACGGCCGCCGGCCGCGCGGCGCGCCGGGCTGCCGTGGCGCGATAATCTGCGACTGCCCCTGGAAGGGCAATTCGAAAAGAGAACCGACGCCCATGCAGACAACCCCGTAGACGCCCAGCCGCTCGACTTGAGTGAAGAGGCTCGACTGCCACCCGCGGCGCGTCCCATCGCTCCAAACCTCCGGATTGGCGGACACCTGGACCAGCAACTCGGCGCCTTCTTTGACCAGCCGGTCCGCCAACTCGCCGTGCCAGCCGTCGGCGCACACCAACACCTGAATCAACGGCTGGACGCGGACCAGCCGCATGGCGGCGATCACCGACGGCACCTCGAACACGATCCTGCTCGGCGAACGGGTCGGGGGAACGACGATCTACCGGGGCCGGCAGGCGAACAGTTCCGACACGACCACCTACGGCCCCAGCAACGGCGGCGGTTGGGGCGACATCCTCAACGGCGAGAACTGGATCTACGGATCGCTCCAGGACGGCACGGGAGTTGGGTCGGGCACATGCACCATCAACTGCACGAACCGCCGGACCGCTGGCTTCTACGCGTTCCATCCCGGCGGCGCGCAGTTCGGCCTCTGCGATGGTTCCGTGCGATTTATCAGTGAGACGATCGAGTCCCGGGTGATGGCCGCCGCCATCACGCGAGCCAAGGGAGAGGCAGTCAGTCTGGATTGACCACGGACGGTCCGGCTGAGGCGGGCGTTGCCGCTCGCGCGGAGCAACACCCGCCTCGCCCAATTCTTCCGCCATACCCCCGTCAACCCACCATCGAACGATCGGGAGAAAGCAATGACGGCTGCCACACTACGGTTCTGGCTCGCGGCGGGGTGCTGCCTGCTGCTGTGCTCTTGCGGACAGAAGGGGCCGCCTCGCGATGCGACTTTTCCGGTGACCGGCGAAGTCCATGTCGACGGCAGCCCGGCAGACAAGCTGACGGTGACCTGTCACAGTGCCGATGCCGCGGGCCAGGCATACCCGATTGCGTCCTCGGCCCTGACCGACACAAAGGGGAAATTTTCTCTGGCCACCTACGAATCGGGCGACGGCTTGCGGGAAGGCGAGTACGTGCTCGCGTTTGCCTGGCGAGACTTCAACGTGATGTCGAACAACTACACCGGCCCCGACAAGCTCAACGGCCGGTACACCAATCCCGGGGACTCTTCGACGCGGTTCACGGTCGCGAAAGGGCAACCGGTCGATCTGGGGCGCATCGAGCTGACGGGCAAATAGCAGCGGGAAGACGCGAGGTGGAATGGCAGTTTAGTGTTTTAACCGCTGCCCATTGCCGCCTTGATTAATGCTGGCAGCGCTAGCACGAACGGGGCACTTGCTGGCAGGAGACAGGCCTATGGGACACGCGGTCCGGTGCTGCGAAATGCAAGTACCGATGGCCGCTTCTCTGTCCGAACGTTGGATGCGACGGGTGGTAGGCAGACTTTGCGAGGCAACAAGTCTCCAGAGGGGGGGTGCGGTAGTCCGGTACCTTGTGGGACCTGCTAGAATCACCATCCGTCGTCAACAAACTCGCGGCGATCTCGAACGATTTACGAAAATCCGAAGATCACGCAACTGCCTTTCTACAAAAGACTTGCGGATAGTTGCCTGTCAGAAATCGTGGGAACTGCCCTTGACAGGCGATTGTTCTGTTATATTTTTGTTATACACGAGTCGATGAACTCGGGTACGAATACTGACCGTGTAGATTTCTGCCGACTTGGAGATATACCCATGCGTCAGGTCGAACTTCCAGATAATCCGCAGACTGTTGAATTGCTTCAGGCGATGAAGCGGGTGATGCAGTTCATGAAGTCGATGGAGA
>JAMOAF010000704.1 GCA_023621895.1 Planctomycetota bacterium | reverse complement strand
GGCGATACGAACGGTTTGAGTGCGACAAAAACCCTCTGCGAGACAAGCCCGAAGTGTTACGGATCGAAAGTCCGCCGAAGTTGTGCGAATCTGAGCCGCGTCAAGGGGTCGTGGAAGCCACCATTGCTGCTGATGCTGCGCCGTCGGAATTGCGTAGCCTAGGGTGTGCGCTGTTTAAGCTCTCAGTAGATGCCCGTGCTGCAATCGCCAATGTCGACAGTCACCAAATCGGTTGCCTCATGAGAGGAAAGTCATTCTCTGGCGAGCGTCCACACCCTCGCCAATTCATGGATCGCTGCAATCCCGAGCGAGGTTGCCGGGGCGGGCACCGCGGGAATGGTCAAGGCGGCCGTTACGAGGCGAGTAAGTCGTGCTCTCGACCCGTTGCAACGGCCGCGCGCGACTTACCAGTTGACCTCCAACGCCGCGATCACGCCGTGGTAAAACACTCCACCGTCGGTCTCGATCGCCATTGTGCCGGGCGCCGGAGCGAGCGCCGCGAATTGATCAGGAGCAATAGCCACGCCCTCGATCCACAGCAGTTGGTAGCCGCCGCGCAGCGAAATCCGATCGGTCAAGCGATAGGTGCCCACCAAGCCGATCTCACCAACGAAAGATAGCTGATTCCGTCCAGCGCTCAGGTCCGTATCGGCCAGCGGAATCGCGGGAAAACGAAAACTGTAGTCGGAGGTCGCTTCGTCGAAGTACAGCCCCGCCTTGGCTGTGGCGTCCAGCGTCAGGCGGCCGCACGACAAGAGCCAACTCTCGGCACCGACCTGCCCGCCGAACAGGTTGTTCTGCGTGCGGACCCGATGTGTGAAGAAGGTCCCTTGAAACACTCCTAACTCGTCTTCCAGGTTGACGTAGCGAAAGCCTAAGGACCAAGTCCAGCAATCGCGGACTTGCTGGTTGATGTTCAGTTCGAAGTTGCGCAACAGCGCGCTGTAGTCCGCAATCGCGTCGTGATTCGTAACGCCGAAAACAGCCGAGTTGAGAATGCCCTGAAATCCGACAATAGACACGGGCGTGCCAACGGTCGAGACGGCGTCGCCCGAATCGATCAGAAAGAAGCGCGCCTCGATACTCCGGCCCTGCTGATTCAGAGAGCGCTTTGCGACAAGGTCGAAACCCGGCTCCCACTCCAGACCCACGTCGGCGGCGTCGATCAGCGTCGCGCTGGTGGGACCGGCAACTAAGTTAGTGGAGTCTGGTGCGCTGCGTTGCAGGATGATCGCACCGCCGCGAAACACCCAGCAAGGTTCTCCGTCGCCACACGACCGATCGCAGCGGCTATCGCACGAACAAGCGTTGCTGGAATCCGCTGCCGACTCAGGATCGAAAGCAACGAGGAAAGCAGCCGCTGGGTCTTCGTCGGCGTGAACGAGCGGTACGGCCACGGCTGACAATAAAGCAAACAGCACCGCTGATGCACGTGTCATGATCGCCCTCCGTGACGAGATGTGCGCCAAGCCGCTTTCGTCGAATGCAGTGGTGATGCGCAAACGGTAGCCACATTTGGTATCGGTTTACCCCCCGGGTTGCCGAGACAGGAGCTGGTGCAGGCTGACTGCGCGGAATAACTCTCAGAACCGGCAGGCCGATTATATTCAACACCGTCCGTAAGAACGGACCAGGTTAGTCACCCCGACCGGCATAACCGTTGCCGACGATGACACGCACGAATCAGCAATTCACCGACGATGTGGAGCGTTTGGCGGCCGTTGCCGACAGCTTTCGTCGGCCAATCATCGTCTCTCCTTGCGGTTCGTTTCCTCGCGCCGATTCATGGATCGCCGCAATCCCGAGCGAGGTGGCAGGCGGTGATGCCGCCCTTCGGGAGCCGTCCATGGGCAGAGCGCCATGGTTGCAGACATCGCCGCCCCACCCCACGGAGGCCCCGGCCGTTGGGGGGAGCGGCCCATTTCCGTGATGGTGTATTCGCAGCCAAGTGCGGGCGCCGTCTTGCGGCAGGACCGATCTGGATGTGGCGTCTGGAAGGCCCGTGAGGTATCATGCCTCGCAAAGCGCGCGGCCTTCGTCTGCGCGGGGGAGGCTGCCCAGACAATGGGAGTTGGCGAGGCATGGGCATGATCCAGCATTCGGGTTCACGGATTGGGAGCCGCGTGTGTTTGGCATTTTGGATAACGGCGCTTGCAGCCTCCGTCTGGGACGCGGCGGCGACGTGCGTGCCGGCAGCTCCTCTCTACGAGATCGCGCAGACACCGGAGCCGTGTTACGTCGCAAAGGAGACCTGGTTCGACTCGATGCTCGCTTCCCGAGCGGCGTTGCAGGCGGACGAGGCCGCCGGGAGACGGCCGGCGCCAAAAATCGCATTCCACAGCGACGTGGTCCGCGGGCGTGAAGCGGCGCGGGGCGTCTCCCTGCCCATCGAAGACGCCGGCGAGATCTACCTCTACGTGACGGGCGCTCCCGATGTTGAGTACGGGGCCGGCGACTGGATCGCGCCGCGAGCCATCGATGGAAACGGGAAAGAGACATTGCTGTGCAGCGACAAGTTCCTGGATATCCAGCAAGGATTCCACACGGTCGACTGTAGCCTCCGATCGCGCGTCGATCCGCCGCTGCTGATCGCGGATGAATCGTTCGAGCACGGCATCAATCTTCAGGCGCCGGGCAAGATTCGAGTCGTGATTCCGAAAGGCAGCGTGCGGTTTGAAGCCAAGATCGGGCTGGACGATTGGGTCAATCCCGAGACCTACAGGCTTCCGCAGCCGTACTACTACCAGCCCCGCCATTTCTCGACGGCCGCGCTTTTGAAGCCGGCCGCCAAGACCAATCGTCCGCCGAACGGCGCCGTCCGCTTCCATGTAACCGACGCCGCCAACGCGGCAAGGATCGATTTGTGGACCCACCTTGCCGGAGTGTTCTCCGAGGCCGGGCCGCGCCAGCAGATGAAGTGGGAGCGCGAAGACCGCCTGCTCGAAGAGGACTGGGCGCCGGGCGACTGGAGAGGCTTGGCCCTCCGCTATGCCGAAGCGTCTGGCCGTGTCGCCGGCATGAGGGCCGAGGCGCTCCGCGCGGCCGAGAAGGCCGCCGATCGAGCGGCCTTCGACCGTGTTCGCGCGATCTATCATCGAAGCCGCCTGGTCGACCAGGCCGCAGCGCGTGCCGAAGCGCTCGATTTCGCCGCGGTACGGGACGCGGTACGGGACCTGGCGACGACTTTCGGCGACGACTATCCGGACGGCCAAGAACATCTGCGCCAACTCGCGCGAGTCGAGAAGCAGATCACGGCGGCGCTGAAGTCGTACCGAGAGGGACGAGGCTCCGGCGATTCCGCCCAGGGACCGAACACCGAATTGCACACGGCGATCATCGGCCTGCTCGAACAGTTCGACGCACTTCGCTATAAGGCGCTCACTGCCAACCCATTGCTCGATTTTGATCAATTGCTGTTGGTACGGCGGACGCCGCACGGCGATCCGCGGCGGGCAATGGGCCAAGGCTACGGCGTCTCGGAGTATATCGGCTATCCGCGCCAGAGCTCCAAGTGCAATCCGGGCATTGAACAGCCCCTCAACTGGGAGAACGACGTTTGCGTTCTCTCGCCCACGGCACCGGACGGGGCCATCAAGACGCTTTATCAGCCCGGCGGGCTGCGCTTGCTGATGGACCTCGATCTGGACTGGGAGGGCAAGCGCCTGCTGTTTTCCATGCCCGGCAGCCACGACAATTGGCAGGTCTTCCAGATGGATGTTGACGGGTCGCATCTGCGCCAACTCACGCCGACCGACCAGGCCGATATCCACTTCTACGATCCGTGCTGGCTTCCCAGCGGCGAAATCGCCATGGTTTCGACGGCTCCTCTCCAGGGTGTGCCGTGCAATACCGGCGTGATCGTCGGCATGATGTACAAGATGAACGCGGACGGCACGGGAATCCGGCAGATCGCCTTCGAACAGGATCACAGCTACAACCCGGTCGTCATGCCGGACGGCCGGATTCTCTATCTCCGCTGGGACTATACCGACACGCCCCACGTCTGGAACCGGGTTCTGTTCACGATGAATCCCGACGGGACCAGCCAGGGCGAATTCTACGGCTCCAACTCGTACTGGCCCAACTCGATTTTCCACGCGCGGCCGATTCCCAACGATCCGATGAAGTTCGTGGGGATCGTGACGGGACACCACGTGGGCCGGGCGGGAGAGATGATCCTTTTCGACCGGGCGAAGGGGCGGCGAGAAACGGCGGGGGTCGTGCAGCGGATCTCCGACCGGCACGGGCAGGTGGAACCGCTTATCGAAGACAAGTTGACCCAACACTCCTGGCCCAAGTTCCTGCATCCCTATCCGTTGAGCGACAAGTACTTCCTGGCCTCCTGCAAACCCACGCCCGATTCGCTCTGGGGAATCTACCTCGTCGACGTGTTCGACAACATGGTCCTCCTCAAGGAAGAGGAAGGGCGGGCCCTGCTGGAGCCGATTCCCTTGCGGACGACGCCGCGGCCCCCGGTCTTGGCGGACCGGACGAATCCTCGGCGCGACGAAGGCACCGTCTTCCTGGCAGACATCTATTCCGGCCCCGGCTTGAAAGACGTTCCTCGCGGTACGGTCAAGAAGCTTCGCGTCTTCACCTACCACTTCGCCTATCAGAAGATGGCGGGCATCAACCATCGAGTCGGAGCCGACGGCCCCTGGGAGGTGAAACGGGTTCTCGGCACGGTACCCGTTGAGGCGGACGGCTCCGCCTTCTTCCGCGTGCCGGCCAAGACGCCGATGTCCTTCCAGCCGCTCGACGAAGACGGCAAGGCGATCCAGCTCATGCGCAGTTGGGTCACGGTGATGCCCGGCGAGGCGCGCAGTTGCGTCGGCTGCCACGAAGACAACAGGGACGTCCCTCCGGCCGCGATTCAAAAGACGATCGCCGGACTCCGCCCCGCGGAGTCGCTGGAACCCTGGTACGGGCCCCCGCGCGGTTTTTCCTTCGCCCGGGAGGTCCAGCCGGTTCTCGACAAATACTGCGTGAGTTGCCACAACGGCTCACCAACGGAGGATGGAAGAACCCTGTCCGACCTCCGTGGCGGGCAGAGCGTGACTTGGGCCTACCAGTACGGCAATCCCGATCTGATCCGCTGCGAAAACACTCCCCTCGAAGAACTGGCGGCGAAATACTCCGGCCTCTTCTCGCCGAGCTACGTTGAGCTGCGCAAGCAGGTCCGCGTCGGCGGCCTGGAGAGCGATCTGCATCTCTTGCCGCCCATGGAGTTCCATGCCGGCACGTCACGTCTGATCCGAATGCTGGAGAAAGGGCATCACGGGGTTGAACTCAACGACGAGGCCTGGGACCGGCTGATCACCTGGATCGATCTGAACGCACCGGCGCACGGCACCTGGAGCGAGTTCACGCGCATCAAGGGGGACCAGAATGCACGCCGGTGCGCGCTCCGCGCCCTGTACGGCGGCCGGCCGGAAAACGGCGAGGAGATCGTCTATGGAGATCCGCCCTTCGGAGGCGATCTGACTCCCGTTGCGCCCCGGCCGGAGCAGGCCAAGTCGGCGTCCACGGAAGAGGAGGCGTCGAGTCGGTTTCGCCTCGCCGGAGGCGCGTCGATGCCGGCGCACGGCGAGAAGAAGTATCTTTCTCTGGACATGGGCGACGGCGTGTCGATGCGTCTGGTCTGGATTCCGGCAGGCGATTCCGCCTCGATCGACGCCCCGTTCTGGCTGGGGTGCTTCGAAGTCACCAACCGGCAATACGCACAAATCGATCGGGAGCACGACAGCCGATTCGAGCATCGCGGTTCCTGGATCTTCAGCGAAGAGTACCTCGGATGGCCGCTCAACGCGCCCGATCAGCCGGTGGTGCGCGTATCCTGGGAGGAGGCGAGCGCGTTTTGCAGGCGGTTGTCGGAACGATCCGGGCGGCACGTCCGCCTGCCGACCGAAGAGGAGTGGGAATACGCTTGTCGCGCCGGCACGACAACGCCGTTCTGGTTCGGAGCAGCAGATGCCGACTACACACCCTACGCCAATCTGGCCGATCAGTCGCTCCGGCAGCTTGCCACCGGTTCGTGGGAACCGAAACCGCCCGACCTGGCAGCCCGCGACGAACGCTTCGACGACGGGCGCCTCGTGACCGCGCCGGTAGGCTCGTTCGCCCCCAATCCGTTCGGGCTGTACGACATGCACGGCAACGTGGCCGAGTGGACGCTCGGGCGGTACGAGGGCCAGCGACGAGCGGTCCGAGGCGGCTCTTGGCGCGACCTGCCGGGCGAGGCGCATGCATCGGAACGTTTCGGCTGCCAACCGTACCAGAAGGTTTTCAACGTGGGCTTTCGCATCGTCTGCGAGGACGATCAACTCGCGGAGGCAGCCGGCCAGTAGGCTCACCGGCGTCGCGTTTCCCAGTGTCGAACTACCTCGTTCCAAGGGTGAAGAGTATGAGAATCAACCGTCGACAATTCGCAACAACGGGTATTGCCGGAGCCATTGGGGCCACGGCTTTGTCGCCGGCTTCCTGCGGGCAGGATGAAGCACGGGAGGCCGGGTACGCGAAGCTGGATGCGGTCCTCAATGAGCCCGTATTCAAGAAGGAATTGTTCCCAGAGCCCGTCATTATCGAGTCTGTCGAGTTATTGAAGTACGGAACGTCGTATCTCTGCCGGGTGCGATCCAAGGATGGCGCGGAAGGGATTTCGGTTGCCCACGATACGATGAGCCTTCTCTACCCGATCTTCGTCAGACGGCTCCAGCCGCTCTTCGTTGACCAGGATGCACGGCGGTTGGATGAGTTGCTGGAAAAGGCGTTGGAGTTCAACTTCAAC
>JAMOAF010001088.1 GCA_023621895.1 Planctomycetota bacterium | reverse complement strand
GCGGAAGTGGTGCGGGCGAATAGGTTTACGTCCGAGGATGTGCGCGCAAGTTACACACTAGCCGAAAGTGCTATGTTGCAAAAATGCGACGAGGGTGGTCAGCCCGGCTCGTCCGACGTACAATCGCCGTGGGGCCGTTGGGCAGGTTTCAAGCCGCATCCGCTCCCTCTGGTCGAGACGCGGCGGGGAAAGCGGAGCCGGATTCGATGCATTTGATGCCCATAACGGGCCGCCTGGCCAATGCGTTTTCAATACAGCATCCGATCGGCGCTGGTTTTCATCACGGTCGTGGGAGTTCTCCTGGCGATCAGGCAGTCGGCGGTTCGGAAATACGAAAGCCAGAGAAGGGCTGCCAACCGGTTGTTTGCCGTGGGCGCTGTGTTCACGGTCGATCCGATCCGGCCGGCGCCGTTGCGATGGCTCGTCGCCGACAGCCGTCTTGGTCCCGTGACGACAGTCCGGCTCGAGGAGTGTTTCGATCCTGGGGATAGTCTTGGGGCCCTGGCGGACCTGCCCGACCTGGAATGCCTCTACATGCCGAACTCCACCGTGAGGGACGACGATCTGCGGCACATCGCCGGTTTAAAAAAGCTCCGCCGGCTCGCCCTGTGGCGGACGGGGATCACAGCGCGGGGAATCCGCCATCTTGAAGACCTCGAAAACCTGGAGCTTCTCGACATCCACGGCAGCGGGGTGAGAGAAGAAGCCTTGCCGCATCTGGCGCGGTTGCCCCACATGCGTCAGATCATCACCACGATGACGCTGAGCGACCGGGGGCTTGCCTGGCTGAGAGCCTTCACCCATCATCCGAGAATCATCCGCGGCGAGCTCGCGGTCGAAGGGGTCACGGACCAGGGCATGGCCGACCTGGGCACCTTGACGTGGATCACGGAGTTGGATATTCGCGGTGGCAAGGTTTCGGCAGCGGGCTACGCCAACTTGAGACGGCTGAAAAACCTCGAGCGATTGGATATCTACCAAACGACCTGCGACGATGCATCGCTGGTGGAGATTCGCCGCGTCGAGCCGCTTCGCAGAGTTGCTATCTCCAACAACCCCACGGAAATCTCTCTTGGCGGAATCATGCGGTGCTGGGGGCCACAAATCTCGTCTTTGAACATGGAGCTGACGCCCCGTGGAAATGCCATCCGAGTGTGCAGAGGCACGCTGTTCGGTTCCGCGTCCGTCACCTTTGCGACCGCTGACCTCGAGAGTCTGGCAGTCTGCCGCAATTGCGAGTCAATGGCGCTGCGATCCGGCAAGCTCGACGAAGAAATCCTCGCAGGGATCGGCCGAATGACGAGCCTGACGAGTTTGGACCTGGTTTACAGCGACGGCAGACACTGGGAAGGGCCTGTGCCGGGCGCTCGGCCCCACTTGACCGGCGATGCGAAGCATCTGGCCGCGCTAACCCGCCTGAAGCACCTGTCACTCCGTTGCTGGTCGCTAGACGACGATCAATTGGGCTTCTTGAACGACCTGCCGGCGCTCCGGCGTCTTGATCTTTTTCAACTACCGATTACCGGCGTGGGGTTCGGCAAGGTTCGAGAGACGTGCCGCCTGCGTTACGTGGACATCGGGAGATGCCCTGAATTCGGCCAGGAGGGGCTCGAGCAATTGCTCCGATTCCGTGACCTCGAGCGGGTCTACCTGGCAGAGACAGGTGTCAAGACGAGACCCGGCCGTGTGGTGATCGAGAAAAAAAGATGAAACGAGTCCCGGGGGTGTGCGCGCGGCGGCCTGGAACCGGTCGGCGGTCTCTCTCCGAGGTTCGTGGTTGTGCTCCCGTGTACTGCCTGGCTTGATGACTTTTTTCGCGCTGGACTTCGTATGTTGCGGAAAAAGTCGGGCGGAAGGCGTGGTTGGAAGTGGTGTGGGAGCTGGTGTTCATGCATCGGCATCCAAGCGGTTGGCGGGACAGCAGCACAAGCGGCCTATTGACCAATCATCGACACCCAAGGACCGGCGAGAGAGCGATCGGCGCCTTCGGTCAACCTGCGCGGCACGAAACCCGCTTCATTTCTTATCCCGGCGGTGACGGTTTCCATTTCGCAGAGTTGTGCCAGGCGGATGCCTACGGCGGGGCCACCGCAATAGACATCCACGAACCTGGATTCAGGGTTCAGGCCAAAACGCTCGTAGACCGCCCGGTCCATAAAGCGTTTGATGTCGGCGGGATTGACCTTGGAAGCGTCGAAATGAATCTGAAAGTAATCGCCCTGGCCCGCGGCATTCACCCGGACGGCGACCTGGTTGTCGCCGAAGGCGCGCTTGAGCATCGCCTCGACGAGGTCGATCAACGCCAGCCCGCGGAAGAAGTTGGAGCCTTCAATCAGGTGGAGCTGCGCGGCTTCCGCCTCGGCCCGGAGCAGGCTGGCATCGTCAAGCCCTTTGTTGAAATTGAACGGCTTTGCGCCGAACCGCGCGAGCCACTCCTCCATCAACTTGGGGCCTGACAGGTGCGTTTCCCACTCGAGCGGGCGGATCATCTCCTCGCGGTCCGGCAGTGCGCTACAATCAATATCGAGACTCCGGTCGCCCAATTGGGACCTCGAGATGCAGTCGATCCAAGGTTCGTCTGGATGAGTCAACAGGTAGAGGTTCTTCGCTTCCTCGCAGTAGAGATAGGCGACCATCGCCCGAAGCGGCACGCCCTCTTCCGCGGCAACCGCCCCGCTTTCGTCGGCCCTCATCAGAACGGGCTCGTGCCAACCGTCGAACAGAGAGGAGAGCGTCCTCTGGGCCTCGGCCTCGGCCTCGGACCGGCCAAGCCCCTTGTGCTCGATAAGCTGCTCGGCGTACCAGTCGCGATTGGCGAGAACCCGGGCGTGCAAGTCGGCAAACGGAATCCGCAGGGGAAGCTGCCGGAGATAGCCGTAGACCCGGCTCAGATTCTCGGGGTCGAGCAGGCCGTCGCTCACCAGGTCTTCCTCGATTTCCTCGAAGAGATCGCGGTCGAGGGGGAGCCTTAAGAGGAGTGCGGCGATTTCCGCGGCCTTTCCGGTCATTTTCCGGACTGCTCCGCTGGTCAACGTTCCAGCCGCCGAGGCCTGCGAAGCATACATGCCGGCGGACCATGGCACGGCCTCCCTGTCGCGCGGGATGGAAAACGGGAACAGCACTCCGCAATTGCGGCTGCTGACGTCAAAGGTCGCGAGGGTCCTGTATCGCTCCTTCGGGTTCGACGAGATCAGCATGCTTTGACCGGCCCGCCCTTTCTGTATCGCTGTCTGGTCAAGCGAGCCGGCCTTGACACCGGTTCCATATTCCGCCTGGCAGGCGGTATCCACGATCGTGTCATCCGACAACTCCAGGCCGTAAAGGGCATTCAGGGCGTTGAGCACGGCAACGGTCACCGCCGAGGAGCTGCTAAAGCCTCCTCGGGGGATATCCCCGTTGATGCAGACCCGGATTCCGCGGAAATGCTCCCGGCCGATGGCCTTCTGCACGCGGTTTCCCTGGGCGCCGGTTCGCAACGTGCGCAGGGAAGCAATCGCGTTGGCCACCAGGGCAACGGTCCGCCTCATGCTGTCCGGCAGCCTGTCGCGCGGATAACCCAGCGACGTGAGAATTTCCCGGGTCATCGCGCATCCAAAACGCTCATAATCCGACCAGGTCGTGACGTCCGAGCCGGGAAACATGAACGGCGCGTCGGCCGCGATCCAGTTCCTTGTCTCCTGGAATTCAGGATGCTCGGGGTCAACGTAGATCCGGTTGTCGTCGGTAGCCTGCACGAGCACGGCGATCTGCTCGCGGCCCCCCGCCTCGGCGGCGCCTGTCGGCTCCTGCAACGCCGGGCCATAGAACCGGCCCATATCCGGGTGCATCATCAACCGGCGCAGACGGCCTCCCGCAATCCCGATGCCGGCAGGCTGCCGAGCGTCAAAGCCCCGGGCGATTGCGCGGGCGACGAGTTCATCGACTTGTTCGGCGATCGCGCGGGCCTGGCCGGCTGGCCGCCTGGCCACCACCGCCGCAACCTCGGCGCGCGGCGGCGGCTCGAAGTCGAGCGCGCGGTGGTAAAGAACGTCGAAGAATCCCGGATGCGCCAACAGCGGCGACGACCGAGCGGCGCCTTCATCCTCGGATGCGAGATCAGCGATGATCTCTCGTGCCGCAGACAGCAGCGCGGGTCTCGCGTTCGCCTCGAGGAATACGGCCCGCATCCGGACATTCCCGTCGCGGTCGGCGCCGGCTTCAAGTACAAAGTCCAGACCCGCGATCCCCTGAATCCGCAGGGCCTCGGCAACAGCGCCGGCCCGCGCCTTGACCGCCAAAACGCAATCATGGATCATCGCGTGCAGCGATGCCGGGTCCATGCACGCGCGGAGCGGCTTTCCGTTCCATTCCAGCCCGGGGAGGAGCCGGTTGATGTCCTCCGTCGTGGCTCCGCTCTCGTAGGAGACAATCACGTCATCCGGTTTTCCCGCGATCCGCGCAAGCCCCGTATCGCTTCGGTATCCGTGGGGGGTCTCGCACACGTTCACGCGCAGTACCACGCGCTTCCCGCCATTGCAGGTGACGTTGCCTCTCTCTTCTTCGGCGATTGCATCATGGCCTGTCTGACGGATGGCTTTCAGGTGCTCCATCGCCGCGGAGAATCCGCCGTCTTCAGCGATCTTTCCGTCCACCAGCGCCAGCCGGAATGACCGTGCGAGAACACCTTCGGTCCCCTGGTCTGGTTTGACCACCACGCGGACCTGCCTGTGTCCCTTGATCGAGACGCCGCGTCTGCCGATCACCGCTTGCAGGCAGGCTTCAAGGGACGCTTTCCAGCCCGACTCGTCAGCCTGTTTCTGCAAATCGATCCGCTCATGCAGGGGCTGGTCGACGGCGCCGGCGCAGCGGACATGCGTGGCCGATTTTGAGTCCATCGTCTCGGCGGCGGCCCCGTACGGGTTGATGACGGGGACGGCGGCGGCTTCGAACCAATTGGACAACTTGCGGTGCGCTATTCGTTCCGTGGCTATGCCGAGGCCGAAGATGCCCGCCTCTTGCAGGGGCACGGGGGTGGCAAAAACGACTTTCCGCACCAGGCCGCCGGCCTCCGCCACGAGGGCCTCCCTTGCCGCCTTCCCATCCGGAGTGAGCCAGTCTTGGCGGACCCCAAGAAAGTTCATTCCACGCCTGGTCCCGAAATGGCGGTCGGCGTCCATCTGGAAGGCCGTGACGATATCGGCGCCGGCCGTTTCGCTGCCTTCAAACACGAGGCCGCAGTTTTTCCAGTTGCCGAGCAATGCCGCCGTCTCGGCATTGTCGAGGGGCTCCGTGGCAACACGCACTGCAATCGCCTCCTCACCGCGCTGGAGGCATTGGTAAACCAGGGCCCCGATGATTTCGCGGTAGGAAGAGTTCAACAGGAGGGCCGTGAGTGGAACGTCTTTCGCCAGCTTGAGCCGTTCCTCCAAGACGCTGGCCAATTCCTGCTGCGACAGAAACTCACTGACCGCGCTGGCCACCTCCTCCCTGCTGAGGGACTGAGCCGCCTTGCCGTTTGCCCTCTGCGCCGCGAGGAGGCTCGCCGCGGCCGCGTAGCTCAAGAGGAGGCTCATGTCGTCTGAGTGAAAGACATATTTCGCATCCTGGTTCATATCCTCGCGCGCCCTGGCAGCGGCGATCTCGATGAAACTCGCCAACGTGCCGGGTCTTGCCACGACTATGTCCGTAAACAGGTTGTCGCCCGACCCGTAATACGCGGCCCCGTGATCGATCGGCGTTTGCGAGTCGATGCCAGGGGGAGAGGAACGATAGGAAAGGCGAGTCTCCTTGAATTGCCGCGCCCGCTGCCCAAGCGGCCTGAATATTCCCAGCACGCCTTCCCCGGCCCTGCTTGGATCCAACTGCTGCAACTCCAGATCGTACAGGCGCCACAGGCCAGCGCCGGGGTTGAATTCGATCAGCATCCCCAACAGGCATGAGACGCGGAACTTGGCGCGGTCCGGCTCGTTCATTCCGGAAACGTCGCGGTCATACAGTTCCCGCTCTCGCAGCTCGCCGCCAACCGTCTCGAAAATTGGAACCGGCGCGGCCTTGCCGCCGGGGCCTCTTCGGGGAATCGGCTTGCCATCCCTGTCGAACAGCTCGACGGCCGCCGGCATGCCTTGCGAATCCGCCAGGGGCAGCAGGACGAGATTGTCCCAGTCATCGAGCTGGATGTTGCCCTTGGCGTCCCGGGCGACGACGAAACGATAGTTTCGCTGGTCGTCTCCGAGATACATCGGCATGCCATCGTCCATCGAGTAGTGGATGTCGAGGTGGAGCTGCCGCTGCCTCTCCAGATAGGCGCCGAGGAATTGGACGAGCGGCGCCGCCATCTCTCCGCACTCGGCGGCCAACGCGGCCATGAAGTCCCTGCCCTGGTCGTCCACTCCGAATAACCGTTCCACCCAACCGGTCAGAAATGCCTCCAATTGCCCCCGCGCGGCCGCCCGTTCACCGTCAGCCGCCACGAATTCGTCCGCCAGGGCGCCGCAGCGGTGGCGCAAAAAGCCAGCGAGATTGCTCTGGAGCCGGTCCCCAAAGCGCTGATTGACGACGAGGTATTCCCGCAGGATTCGCGGCCAGTGCGCGCGCAAGTAACGCCGCCGGGCGGCCATCGATTCGTAGAACGCGGTATCCAGGGCGCGCCGCAGCGGTTCCCGAAACTCGGGATTGACGATTTCATCGCGGTAGACGGCCAGGGTACTGCCCGGACGGGCGGCGTTTCCTATCGCCTCGCCGCTTGTCACGCAGGTAACTTCTCAATAATCCCGTGAAATTGGTCTTTACTTGGAGGGCGGTTTTGGTGTTTCTTGTGGTACA
>JAMOAF010000284.1 GCA_023621895.1 Planctomycetota bacterium | reverse complement strand
CCTTTGGAGTGCGGTGATTCATCACCGCTTTCTGCCCTTTGGAGTGCGGTGATTCATCACCGCTTTGACTCTCGCGGTCAAGGCAAAGCGGCGATGAATCGGCCGCACTCCAAAGGACGGAAAATCGGCACAGTCCCGGCCAGCAGCCTAGAAGATGCCCAGGCCCACCAGGCTGTAGCGGACGATCAGGCCCGCGGCGACGACGCTGACCATGCTCATCAGCTTGATGAGGATGTTCAGGCTTGGGCCGCTGGTGTCCTTGAAGGGGTCGCCGACGGTGTCGCCAACGACGGCGGCCTTGTGGGCGGGCGTGCCCTTGCCACCGTGGGCGCCGCCCTCGATGTGCTTCTTGGCGTTGTCCCAGGTGCCGCCGGCGTTGGCCATGAACACGGCCATGCAGAAGCCCGTGGTCAGCGCGCCGACCAAGAGGCCCATCACGCCGGCCACGCCCAACAGCAGGCCGATGACGATCGGAGTGGCCAGGCCGAGCACCGACGGGAAGATCATTTCCCGCTGCGCGGCCACGGTGCTGATCCGCACCGGTTCGGCATAGTCGGGCTTTTCCGTGCCCTCCATGATGCCCGGCTTCTCCCTGAACTGGCGGCGGACCTCCTCGACCATGCCGAACGCGGCTCGGCCGACGGCCTTCATCGTCAACGCGCAGAAGAGGAACGTCGCCATGGCGCCGAGGAAGGCGCCGACCAGGACCTTGGGATTCATCAGGTGGATCGAGTAGAAGTTCATCCAGTCCAGCATCGTGGCGTGGGCGACGGGCACGATCGCCGCGTTGGTCTCCGTGAACTGGTACTCGGTGATTTTCCGACCGCCGACGGTCTCGGTGACTTCCTTGGCGACCGCATCGGGAATCAGCGCCGGGCCGTTGCCGGTTTTGATGTCGCTCCAAGCCTTGTGGACCTTCCAGTTGCTGACGTCCGAGGGCATCGCCAGGTAGCCCACGAGCACTTTCTTGTCGCCTTTCTGCGCGACCTTGCCGAGGAACTGCTCGTTGATCTTGTAGTACTTGCCGACTTCAATGTCGTCGGCAGCGGCGATCGCCGAATTGCCCCAGCGATCGTAGCCGACGCGGACTTCTTCCACGTAGGCCGCCAGAAGCGCCAGCGCCGTCAAGGCGGCCGAGCCGATGGCAAATCCCTTGCCGGTGGCGGCCGTCGTGTTGCCGAGGCTGTCAAGCGCGTCGGTCCGCTTCCGCACCGTCGGCTCCAGGCCCGCCATCTCGGCGTTTCCTCCGGCGTTGTCGGCGATCGGGCCGTAGGCGTCGGTGGCCAGCGTGATCCCCAGCGTGCTCAGCATGCCCACGGCGGCGATGCCGACGCCGTAGAGTCCCATCGCGAAGTAGTTGGCGTCTGCAAACTGCCAGTGGGCCGCGAACCCGAAGGACAGCAGGGTCGCCACACCGACGACGATCACCGGGAACCAGACACTCTTCATGCCGTCGGCGATTCCGGCGATGATCACGGTGGCCGGGCCGGTCAGCGCCTGATCGGCGAGCTTCCGCGTGGGCGCGTATTCGTCACTCGTTGCGTATTCGGTCCATTTGCCGATCAGCCAACCTGCGCCCAGGCCGACGATCACGCTCCAGGCAACCGCGCCGAAGGCGGAGCCGAGGAGCCAATAGGCGAAGACAAACGCGGCGATGGCGATCCCGATGCTGGAGATGTTGACGCCGCGGGCGAGGGCCTTCAGGAGCGTGCCCTGGTCGGCCTGCTCTTCGGTTTTGACCATGTAGATTCCGAAGATCGAAAGCGCAATGCCCACGCCTGAGAGAACCAACGGCAGGAACAGGGCGGAAAGCTGCATTTCGAGGATCGTTTTCCCCTCGGGGACGAGCTCGCCGCTGGCGAACGCCGCGACGCCCAAGGCCGCCGTGGCGAGGATCGAACCGCAGTAGGATTCGTACAGGTCGGCGCCCATGCCGGCCACGTCGCCGACGTTGTCGCCGACGTTGTCGGCGATCGTCGCCGGATTGCGCTTGTCGTCTTCCGGAATGCCGGCTTCCACCTTGCCCACCAGGTCGGCGCCGACGTCGGCCGCCTTGGTGAAAATGCCCCCGCCGACGCGGGCGAACAGCGCCTGGCTGCTGGCCCCCATCCCGAAGCAGAGCATCGTCACGGTGACTTCAATCAGATCGAGGTGGAAGATCCAACGCAAGACGAGGAACCAGAGGGTGATGTCCAACAGGCCCAGACCCACCACCGTCAGGCCCATCACCGCCCCGGAGCGGAACGCCACCTGGAGCCCTTGGTTGAGCGACTTGCGGGCGCCGGCCGCGGTCCGGTTGCTGGCCAGCGTGGCCGTGTTCATGCCGAAGAAGCCCGCCAGGCCGGAGAAGAACCCGCCGGTGAGGAAGGCGAACGGAACCCAGTGGCTTTGCACCTCCCAAACGAAGGCCATCAGCGAGAGCAAGATCACGATCACCACGAAGAACATGGCGACCACTTTGTACTGCTGCTTCAGGTAGGCGAACGCGCCCTCGCGGACGTGCCCGGCGATCTCCTTCATTTCGTCGCTGCCTTCGTCGGCCGTTTTCATCTCCTTGAAGAACTTCCAGGCATACACCAGGCCGGCGATCGAGCCGGCCAGCGCCAATGCCCAGAAGATCTTAAACCGAAATGGTCCGGCGTCGCCGCCCGTGCCGTCTGCCGCCCAGACGGGAGCGGCGGACAGCCCGACCATGGCAGCCACCAGGGCTGGTCCGATTCGACGCCTGGCAGCGTCCCAGACTCCAAGACTGTTCATTCTTCACCCTTTTCGCTGGTTCGAGAAAAATGGTTGCATTGAGTGACCGCCCGCCTGTTCGAGTTGCTCGGTTCCAGCCGCCGCGGTCGCATGTGCGGGATTGACGTGTGTCGCCTTGATCGGGGCCCGCGCCTCCTGCGCGCTGACGCCGCCGGTGCTTACGAGAATCTGTGAGGATGCGTAAAACTACGCAGTTTACAGCGTCGCTTCCTGCACTGTCAACCATACCACGGAGGCGAGGAGCCGGTCGCGTTGTTCGTAAGTCGTTATTTCATGGCTGCTTGTGCAAAGCCGAAAAACGCGTTCCCCGCGGAGCGGCAAGAAATGCCGCGGAAGTAGCCCTCTTGAGCCCGCAAGAGCGAATTTTTCCCGGATTTTTCGATCAACGCCGGCGTTTTACGGGGATTAGCTGCGCCTATTGCCATCGGGGCCATCGCGATCGCCGACCCAAACACGCACGGAGGCCCGGCAGATGCGAGCCGAAATCACCAAGCCGTTGTTCGCCTGGGACGCACTCGCAGACAGCCCGACCCTCAAGACGGTCAAGCATCACCGATTCTTGCGCATCTGGCGATCGAACGGGTTGGCCCCCCGGCCTTCGCACAGCTATATTAGAGAAAAAGGGCGGTCTGCGGAAACCGTTCCTTCCGATGGATTTAGGGGGACCTTTCGCGTGTTCCCGAACGGGTCTCTCCTGCTGAGGACTCCATGACGAAGATTACCCAGGAAATGATCGCCGAGGCCGGCGTCGTCGGCGCTGGGGGGGCGGGATTCCCCACGCACGTCAAGCTGGCCGGCAAAGCCGATACAGTCGTCATCAACGCGGCCGAGTGTGAACCGCTCCTCCACAAGGACAAGGAGGTGCTGCGCCACGAGGCCGACGGCGTGATCGCCGGCCTGGCCGATGCCATGCAACTGGTGGGGGCCGCGCGGGGCATCGTCGGCATCAAGGGGAAGTACACCGACGTCATCGAGGTGCTCAAGCCCAAGCTCGCCCGAAACATGCAGATCACGCCGCTGGCCGACGCCTATCCATCGGGGGACGAGTTCATCCTCGTTTACGATACGCTCGGGCGGGTGATCCCGCCGGGGGCGATCCCCTTGGCCGTCGGCGCGGTCGTCATGAACGTGGAAACCGCCTTGAACGTCGCCCGGGCCGCCGAGCAGCCGGTCACCGAGAAGTACCTGTCCGTGGCCGGGGCGGTGGCCGAACCGGTGACGCTCCGAGTGCCGGTCGGCGTCACGCTGGCCGAGTGCGTGGCGGCCGCCGGAGGCGCGACGATCGCGGACCCCAACTACATCGTCGGCGGCGTGATGATGGGTTACCTGGAAGACAACCACCAAGCGCTTGTCGACAAGACGACCGGCGGCGTGATCGTGCTCCCCGGCGATCACGTGGTGGTTCGCCGCCGCCGCCAGAACTGGCAGGAAATCGTCCGCATCGGCCGTAGCGCCTGCGACCAGTGCAGCTTCTGCACGGAACTCTGCCCCCGCTGGCTGCTCGGGCACCCGATCGAGCCCCACCGGGCGATGCGGAGCCTGCAATTCAACCTCGTCGGCGAAGCCAACGTGATCGGGACTTCATTCTGCTGCGAGTGCAACCTTTGCAGCCTCTACTCGTGCCCCGAAGACCTCGATCCGAAGAACGTCTGCACCCAAAACAAACGCCGCCTGATCGCGGAAAAACGGCGCTGGGAGAATCCTCCCTTCAACCCGCGACGCCCCGAGCTGCACATGGCAAACCGCAAGGCCCCCACGTCCCGCCTGATGCAGAAACTGGGACTTCAGGGATTTCGCAACGTCGGGCCGATGGTCCCGGAACTCGTCGAGGCCGAGCGCGTGGGAATCAAGCTCAAGCAGCATATCGGCGCCGCCTGCGAGGCTGCCGTTGCGGTCGGGCAGGCGGTCGCCAAGGGGCAGATTGTCGGCCGGCGCCCGGCCGCCAATGGCCGGCCGGCCCTCGGCGCTCCGGTTCACGCCTCGATCGGCGGCACGGTGACGGGGGTCCGCGACGGCGTCGTCTGGATCGAACGCAGCAAATCATGATTTGAGGAAACGCGGTCAATCAACATGAGCATGAACAAATCCATCGGCGTGATCGAGCTTTCGAGCGTGGGGATCGGCTACCAGATCCAGGACGAGATGCTCAAGGCCGCCTCGGTCGACCTGCTGATCGCGCGGACGATCTGCTCCGGCAAGTACCTGATCGTGGTCGGCGGGCTGGTGAGCGACGTGCAGGCGGCGATCGCGGCCGGCCTGAAAGCGGCCGACGAGGCGATCATCGATCACCTCGTCTTGCCCAACGTCCACGAGTCGGTGTTCCCCGCCCTCGGGCAATCGGTGACCCTCGGCGGCAATCACGCCGGCGCGCTCGGCGTGATCGAGACCTTCAGCGGCACCAGCGCCCTGGCCGCGGCCGACGCCGCCGCCAAGGCCGCCCGAGTCACGCTCTTCCGCATCCACGTCGCGATGGCCCTCGGGGGCAAGGGCCTCGTGCTGATGACCGGCTCGGTCGCCGATGTCCGCGCGGGGGTCGACGCGGCGGCCGCCGCCGTTCGCGAACGCGGCCTGCTCGTCTCCGAAGTCGTCATCCCGCGGCCCCAAGCCGAGCTGTTCTCGGATTATCTCTGATCCGGTGACTGAAGAAGGCCGGATTCTGGACCCTGCCCGATTGGGGGCGTGTTTGCCGAGCCTATTCGGGAGCGACCGGCACGAGGCGAAGCGGCGCCGGCACGGCGGTGGCCGACTCGTAGAGATTGCCGACCTGGTGGATCGAGACCGGCATGATATAGGCAACGGTGGTCACCCCGCCGCGGCTGGCGGTGCGCCCGGTGGGAATGATCAGTTGGGGCATGCCGCCGGACGATCCGGTCGTCTTTCCGTCGGTTGCCGGGTCGGGCGCGGGTTTCAGGCGGCTGTCGGAACCGCTGCCGTCCGACGGAGACCAGGCGCCTGCCGGCGGCGTCGCATCGAAGGTCTTGCCCGAGGAGTAACCCGGATCGGAAGTTGTTCCGCCGGAGATCACCGTCGAGCCGGAGACGCAGCTTGGGCAGGAGGAACCAATCGCCGCAGCGCCGGCGCTTGTGCCGCCGCAGGGATCGCAGATCGTCGCGCAGGGGTTGCAGGCGGGCGACTGAAGGTAGCTCACCGGCGCGGCGCCGTAACCGGCCGGCACGGCGCGGTAGGTCGTGTAGGCCTCGCGGTGCAGCCAGGGGAGCAGACTTTTCTTTTCCACCGGGCGGTACGTTGTCACCGGCATGCCCGAGCACGGATCGCAAGCGGCGACCGGCTCGTACTCGGTCCGGCTGATCCGCGAGTACTTCCAGCGGTACTTGACCTCGGGCACATAGGTCACCTGAGGCGCGGCGCACGGATCGCAGGCCGATGCGACGGCCGGCATCCAGGCCACGCGCTGGGCGGTGGACGGCGGCGCGAACGTCGTCGGCGACGGCGAGAGGCAGTCAAACAAACCGGCCTGGCAGACCCCTGGGGCGAACATGGCAGCAACCAGCGCCAACCGCGCCAGAGAGTGATTGCGAGTTTTCACGAGGGACATTTGCTCGACTCCGCGGGAAACGGACACCAACTGATTTCAACAGACCCCAGATCCATCCGCTTGTCAAGAAGCGTCCTTGCCGATCCGCGGCGTTTGAACCGGTTGCCGTCCAAGACAAGTCAAACTGTAGCGGTCGTACCAGTTCTAACGCACTCACTGGCGGCCTCTTCCAAGCCGCGCCGGCAGGCAGCGCCGGATACGACTCGGTTGGCAGCCGCGTGGGCCGGCCGCGCGATTGCCCTGCCACTACCCCGGACAGCGCGGCGCGGAAAACGCCGGGCTCCGGCCGAATTTGCCGCGGACACCGTTCACGCCAGTCCGCGGCCAGGCCCAGCGCCCAGGTACAAAAGTGTAGGTTACGATTTGGCGCCGGTGAACGCATGTTTTCTACGAATTGCGGGCGGGGCCGGTTCAGGCTGTTCGAGGCGCCCGGACTAACTGAGCTTGCGTGATTCCGGGAGGAATTCATGAGAGCGCGATAGCCGCGTGGGCTTGCC
>JAMOAF010000752.1 GCA_023621895.1 Planctomycetota bacterium | reverse complement strand
TGACCGTTCGGACGAAGAAACCCTGGACGAATCCGTGTCCGAGACGATCCGAGAAGCGGCGCGCGACAAGCTACCGCTGCTGGACGCCTCCGTGGATTGTGTCAGCAGCAACCGCGTTATCAACCTGGTCTCGGACAATGCCGCGGTTTTTCGCGAGACCATCCGGTTTCGGGGTTGCGCTGAGCTGCCGTGCTTTGGACGGCCAACGACCGCCTGGTGTGTTGCAGGGCTCCCGCCGAGCGGATCAACCGTCGCGGAACTCGCGTTTGGCGGCATCGTAAACTTGCCGCCGGCCGGTGTCCATCGCGCGGATCGCCATCAGCGCCGGCACGCAGTGGTTGTAGCCCGCCTCGATCGGCGCGTTGCACGCCTTGCGCGACCGCAGGCACTGGAGCCAATCCAGGAAGTGGTCCGGGGTCTCCACCGGGTCGACCGGCTGATCTTCTTTAGCAAGCTTGGTGGGCTTAACCGCCCCGGTGCCGGAAAACGTCGGTTTCTGCCAATTGGTCAGGTCGATCGTCCCCTCGTCGCCGTAGATCTTCAGCACATTGCCGTCGCTGTTGCCGAAGTTGCTGCAATAGCTGACCATGAAGCCGCCGGGATAAATCCACGTCGCCTGCGCCTGGTCGGGGCAGGTGAAGGCGTACTCGTCCTTCCAGGTGAACGTGCCCCCCTGGGCCACGCAGCTTTCGGGCAGCGTGCTGCCGACGATGTAGTTGTAGAGGTCGATGAAGTGGCAGCCGAGGTTGGCGATCGGGCCGTCGGTGAATTCGCGGTAGCCGTACCAGCCGGTCAGCAGTTTGCCGTCGAAGGGGCGCATCGGGCGGTCCATGAGGAACTCCTTCCAGTCCACGTCCTCCTCCTTGATCTCTTCGGCGCGCTGCATCCAGGAGTACCAATACGGCTTGCCGCCGTTGCGGCGCTGCTCGATCCGCGAGACCTTGCCGATCACCCCGGAACGGAACAGTTCGCGGCAGCCGGTGCTGGTGGGGAAGCTGCGGACTTGGGTGCCCATCTGCGCAACGATGCCGCTCGACTTGACGGCATCGCAGCAGCGCTTGAGCGACTCCATGTCCATCGCCAGCGGCTTCTCGCAATAGGCGTCTTTCTTGACCTTGGCCGCCGCCTCGAGGTGGACCGCGTGGTGGTGGTCGCAGGAGGCGATCATCACCGCGTCGACGTCGTCCAGCGCCAGGATGTCGCGGTAGGAGGCGAACTGCCGAGCGGGGCGGTTGTACCATTCCTGGCAGCGCGCGGCCGCCCGCTCGCGGCGGACCCGCCAGGGATCGCTCACGGCGGTGAACTCGACATTCTGCTCCTTGTCGTGCTTGTGCACTCCCGGCATGTGCGCCGCGTAGCCGCGGCCGCCGCAACCGATCAGGCCGATGGATATCCGCTCGTTGGCCCCGGCGATCCTGCCGTAGCTGGTGGCCGTGAACGTCAGTGCGGCGCCGGCCGAAGCAGCAGCCAGGAATTGCCGGCGGGTGGAAGTTACTTGCATGGGGTCATCCTCCGAATCAGGGTGGGAAACTCGAGTCCCGTTTGGCCGGCGGAACGCTCTCGCACGGTCGCATGTGCCTTTGGTTCTACGACGCCGCGGCGGCAAGGTCAAGCAAATATCCGTCAACCGCCCCTTGAATCGGCCTCGAGACGGAAGCCGCCGGCCACCACGTGTTTCGTCTTCACGTTCGGTCTCCACCCAGCTGGCGCCCTTGAGCGAGACGCCGGCCGTACTCGCCTTGTTCCCCTTGCGGCTTGCTGATAGAATTCCCGCCTCTAAAGGGGGCTTACATCGCCGGGACGCCCGTCAGGCGAGGCAGGGAGGCTTCGCCGCGTCCGCACAAGTCCGCTTGCCCAGGGAAGGTGAGAGAAATTTCATGTCGGCGGAACGGATGCCGCACGAGAGGCCGCCGCTCTTGGGCGCGCCGCTGCGCGGTTTGACCGTCTTGGCCTTGCGTTTTCCGGTGGCCGTTACGGTTGGCGCCGTGGTTGTGGCGGTTCTCTCGATCGTTCTGGCGGCCGTCGGCCTGGATTTTCACACAAGCCGGCTCGATCTGATCAACCCCGAGAGCGACTTCAACAAGCTCTGGCTCGATTACGTCAAGGAGTTCGGCTCGGCCGACGACGTCGTGGTCGTCGTCGAAGGGCGGTCGCGCGGCGAGGTCGTGCCGATTCTCGACGATGTTGCCAGGGCTTTGGAGCGGGAGGATCGGTATTTCCGATCCGTGCTCCACAAGATCGATCTGGCAACCATCCGCTCAAAGGGGCTCCATTACGCCAGCCCGCGAGACCTGGCGGCTCTCGAACAGTTCGTGCTGGAGACCAAGCCGATCGTCGCCGGACGCTGGACACACCTGGGAGTGGGCAGCATGGCTTCGGCCATGCAGGGCCGCCTGATCGCCGCGCGGAGCGACCCGTCGGGCGGAGCGAGCCGCCGGCTGGGAGTCGAGGTGGAGCGCCTCACCGCCAGTCTCCAGAGTGCCGTGGCGGCCGAGCCTCGATACGTCAGCCCGTGGCCCGAGATGCCGCCGATCGCGGCGACCTTCAGTCAGTTCAGCGCCGAATACCTTTTGGCCAATGACGGCCGACTGGGGTTCGTCTTGCTGCAACTCGTTCAGGACGAGGGGGGCGGCTTCGCCCGGGGGACAGAGGCAATCGAGACGCTGCGGAGTCTTATCGCCACGATCGGGGCACGCCACCCGGAGGTAGAGATCGGTCTGACGGGGCTGCCGGTGATGGAAAACGACGAGATGCGGACCAGCCAGACCGACATGCTCGAGGCGACTGTCTTGTCGCTGGTGGGCGTGGTGTGCGTGTTTGTCGCGGGGTTCGGGGGCGTTCGGCATCCTTTTCTCGCCGTGGTCACGCTGCTGGTGGCAATGGCCTGGTCGTTCGGGTACATCACCATCGCCGTCGGCCACTTGAACATTCTGAGCGTCTCTTTCGCCGTGATCCTGATCGGACTGGGAATCGATTTCGGCATTCATATCGCGGCTCGCTATCTCGAGTACCGCGGCGGCGGCGCCGGCTGCGACGACGCCCTGGTCCGCACCGCCGCGAGCGTCGGGCCGGGAATCCTCTCCGCGGCATCGACCACGGCAGTCGCCTTCTTCTGCACCGGTTTCACGCAGTTCACTGGGGTCGCGGAATTGGGAGTCGTTGCCGGCGGTGGGATTCTGCTCTGCTGCCTGGCCGCCTTGGGCGTCCTGCCGGCGCTCGTTCACCTGGTCGATGCCCGGCGGGGTCGCGATGCCCTCCCCGCGCCCCTTGACGTTTACCGTTTTCTGGCCCCCATGTTCCGCAGACCGGCCTTGCTTCTGGCCGCCACGGGCGCGGCCACGCTGCTGATGGCCGCCGGCGCGTTCAAGCTGGGGTATGACCACAATCTTCTGAATCTCCAGCCCGAAGGCCTGGAGAGTGTCCGGCTGGAGCGGAAACTGTTGGAAGGCAGCGGCCAAAGCGTGTGGTTTGCGCTGTCGCTGGCCAAGGATCGGGCGGAGGTGCTGGAGCGGAAGGCTCGCTTCGAAGGGCTCCCGTCCGTGGAACGAGTCGAGGAGATCGCCTCGCTGATCCCAGCAGACACGGAGTTGAAACAACCGCTGATCGAATGCATTCAGACCCAGCTCGAAGGCCTGCCCGATCGCCCACCGCAAATCCCCATTCAACGTCCTCAAGCCTTGTTGCAGGCCCTGGCCGACCTTCAGGGGGCCGCTGCCGGCGTACCGCAAGGCGCGAGGATCGCTCAAGAGCTCGAACTTGTCCGCGACCGGCTGCGGCGAATGCCGGAGGCGGAGTGTTTCCGCCGGCTTTCCGAGTACCAGCATCACTTGGCGTGCGACCTGCTCGGGCGATTGCGCGCGCTCCGGCAGATATCCAATCCGCAGCGCCCGGAACTGGCCGATCTGCCGCAAAGCCTCGTGTCGCGGTTCATTGGTTCGGGCGGCCGCCACCTGCTGCGAGTCTACAGCCGCGCCAATATCTGGGACATGGACGCGATGGAGCGATTCGTTGCCGACGTCCGCAGCGTCGATCCCCGGGCAACCGGCAATCCCTTGCAGACCTACGAAGCATCGCACCAGATGAAACAGAGCTACCAGAAGGCCGCCCTGTATGCCCTGGGCGTGATCTTCGCCATCATCTGGTTCGATTTCCGCAGCCTCCGCTACGCGCTGCTGGCGATGCTGCCGGTCGGACTGGGAATGCTCCAGCTTTTTGGGATTCTCGGCTGGCTCAACGTGCCGCTGAACCCGGCAAACATGATTGTCCTGCCCTTGATCCTGGGCATCGGCGTCGACGATGGGATTCACATGGTCCACGATTACCTGGCGTGCCGGGGGCGTTACCGGATGAGCCCCTCGACGTCGACGTCGATCATCTTGACATCGCTGACGACGATGGTCGGGTTCGGCAGCCTGATGATCGCCAGCCACCAGGGGCTGCAAAGCCTGGGACGGGTGCTGGCCCTCGGCGTCACTTGCTGCCTGTTCACTTCGCTGGTCATGCTGCCGGCGATCCTGGTCTGGATACGGCCAGCCCGCTCGCCCTCGGCTGACGAGTCTTCTGGCGAGCCGGGCCTGGCGGCAACCGGCGGAGACTTCCAGGACAGCACGCCCGACGCGGTCGAGAGCCTGCCTGGCGGCGTAAGGTTTGAGCGCCCGGAAGGGAGGTCCTTTCCGACGCGGCGAGCGGCCTAGCCAAGCCGTCCGAGCCGCGACCGAGTCCCTCCGGAGCTTGCCGCGTGCGGAAGTCCGCCACCGGCATTGCCCCCACTAGAGACAGGATTTGCGTCCAACCAGAGGACCACTTGCGGAAGAAGCCTTCCCACGGGCGTTGCTGGACACTAAATTGGAGGGTTCTAAGGGAGCGTGGAGGGAGTCATGAGACTGCCTCACTCCCGCGTGGGAACCGTTACGCCGGCCAGGTTCGTGGCTGCCCGGAGTGAGCTTCCGCCGGCAATTCCGCCGGAAGCGGGTTCCTCCCTGCCTAGCGGGGGCGGGGCACGCGACAAACAGAATCTTCGGACTCGACGTAGTGAAGGGAACAAGAGACCATGGCAAAACCCGGCAGGAAGGTCAAGAAGGCCAATCATGGCAAACGGCCCGCCAATAGCAAGATGCGGAAGCAGAAGCGGCATGCCGTTCGCACCTGAGCCTTGCGGGCGGCTTGAACACCGGCAGACGCGGTTATGCCGTGTCTAATTGCCCGATTGCGGCATCGTCCCGCTTGCCGGAGGTAGTTTGCGCCGCGGGCGTCCGGCAAGTGACCTTGGCCGCGGCCAGTCCGCTTCGGCGCGGGACTGCAAGACTAAAGGAGACAGGCGTGGCCACAAAGAACCTGATCATTGACCCCTCGGAATACGACCTGAACCACGTCATTGCGGACATTCATGAAATCCGCAAGTACAACTGCCAGCGTTTCGAGATGGAGCAGTTGACGGCCGTGGTGTTCGAGGATCCGAAGCGGCACATCTGCGTGGCTTACAAAGACCTTGCCGAGGACGAATTCTGGGTCCGCGGCCACATGCCCGGCATGCCGATCATGCCCGGCGTGATCATGTGCGAGGCGGCGGCCCAGATGGCCAGCTTCTACGTCCAGCACCAGAAGTTGATGGACACGGAGATGGTCGGCTTCGGCGGCCTCGAAGACGTCAGGTTCCGGGGGATTGTCCACCCGGGGGACCGTTTCGTGGTCGTCGGCCAGTTGCTCAAGGTCCGCCGCGTCCTGATGACCTGCCGTTTCCAGTGCATCGTCGACGACAACGTCGTCTGCGAGGGCATCATCAAGGGGATTCCGCTCCCGGTCGACACGATCCGCCAGATGCAGCAGGGTCGCCAGTAGCGGGGGCTGGATCAGCCGAGTTTCCAGGGCGCTCGGTATTCGTAGTGCAGCAGGTCGTTGGCTTCGGGGCAGTTGGTGATCTGCTCGCGCACCGGATCCCACTCAAGGCGTTTGCGGATGGTGTGGGAGATCTTGGCCAAGAGGCTCATCGCGGTCGATTTGTGGCCTTCTTCCACATCGCAGTTGGGTTTCTCGCGAGAGCGGATGCAATCCAGGAAGTTCCTCGCGTGCAAGGCCGTGTGGTCGAGATTGCCGCCCGCGTCCTCGATGGTCACCTGCTCCATCCGTGGTTTGGGATCCTGGAACTGTCCCCCCTTTTCCGGGATCACCTCGAATTTTCGGTCGCCACAGTACATCGTTCCGGTGGTGCCGCGAATCTCGAAGTATCCCTCCCTGGGCAGCGTCCGGTTGCCGCTCGTCTCGTACATGCCGAAGTTAAGCAGATGCCCGGCGGGGAACTGGAAAGTGACGTGGAGCGTGTCGGGGATGGTGCGGTCGTCGTCCACGGCGTATTTGCCTCCGATCGCGCAGAGCGAGGTGGGCGCTTCGTCGCCGGTGATCCAGCGGATGCAATCGAAGAAGTGCACGCCGTTGTTGGATGTTTGCGAGGAGTAGAGCGTCCACCAGCGGAACTTGTAGGGCGCGATGTTCGCCTGGTAGGGCCGCATCGGCCGCGGGCCGAGCCACAGGTCCCAGTTCAGGTTCGGCGGCGGATCGCTGGGCTTCTCGTGACCGATGCCGTGGGGATAGAGGTTGCTGCGGTGGTATGTCCTCGACACGGTCACCTTGCCCAGGGCGCCGGAGCGGACAAGCTGCATCGCCTGGACGTAGATCGGCGCTGATCGGCGGTGCAGGCCTACCTGGACCACTCGCCCGGTCTCCCGCGCCACCTCGACCATCCGGCGGCCCTCGCGAACGGTGATCGAAAGAGGCTTCTCGACATAAACATCCTTGCCCGCGCGGCAGGCATCGATCGTCTGGATCGCGTGCCAATGGTCCGGCGTGGCGATCACCACCGCGTCGATGTCCTTGCGATCGAGCAGGCGGCGGAAATCTTCGTACGTGTCGGGCTTGCCGCCGAGCCGCTTCTTGACCGCCTCGAGGACCGCCTTGTCGACGTCGCACAACGCAGCGACCTCCATGTCGTCATGCTTGAGAAAAGACGTCAGCAACTGACCGCCGCGGTTGGCCACGCCGATGAAG
>JAMOAF010000735.1 GCA_023621895.1 Planctomycetota bacterium | reverse complement strand
CGGTCGAATCCGAGGGAGGAGGACCGCCCGGCGGCGATGCGGCGCCGGGCGGCGATTCCGGAGTCTTAACCCCAGCCAGGTCGGCTGCGATTTGCCCACGCAGCCGGTCGCCTTCCGGGTCGGGGCGGAGGCGGCGGGCAAGCGGAAGGCTGTATGCAGCCAGATCGTCCGGGAGCGAGTTTTGGCCGAGGCTGTCGGCCAGAGCGTTTGCCCGGCGGAGTGTCTCGCGATATTCCGCCTGATACGCCTCGCCCGACAAGACGAGCTGCTCCAATCGGAGGAGGTTCTGCTGAAATTCCTCCCACGCCAGGGGATCGCATTGTTTTCCTTCGTCCGCCGCCAGGGCCTCATGTTTGAGCCACAGATCGGCGATCTCGGCCCAGCGCGGGTCCTCGTCCACTCCGGCGGCGGGCAAGTCCAGCCTGGTGCGTTTCCGAGCGTAAACCAGGGGCCAGTCGGCTCCCTCGGGCAGCAGCATGGGGTGCTGGGAGTCGAAGCGGTTCTCTATCGCCCATTGTCCGACTTGGGCATCGAGGTAGGAGTGCAATTCCTTGAGGGTCACGCGGCCGTCGGAATTGCCGGACTTTTCCGTGTCGGCGGCCCCGTCCAATCCCTGCCAGAGAAAATGGGCGAACGCCGAACCGCGCAGGGCCGGCGCAGCGTGGGCAACCTGGCCGGGTCCCGAGGCGTTGAGGACCAGCAAGTTGGGGATCGCCATGCTCTCGACGAGGCGCGGCAATTGCTCGGCAAAGCCGCCGGCGAGCAGGCCGATCTTCCATTCGCAGTCCAGTCGCGTGCAGTCGAGGACGAGCAACTTCTTCGTGCTGTCCTTCGGCTTTCCGGGCCGGTCCTGCAAGAACAAGCTATCCAAGAGGGCCCGCAAGGGGAGCCAGGTCTTGCTGTCCAGAGGCGAGGCGCCGGGCGGCAAAAGACACGGCTCTCCCTCCCCGTTGACCAGCCCGTGCATGCTCAGATAGAGCATGACAACGTCCTTGCCCGGCCCGCCAGGCCTGGTCGCATCCAGTTGGAGTTGCAGCTCGCGCAGTCCCTGCTGCTGCGACTGCCAGGGTATGGAGATGAACTTGACCGTTTCCTTGCGATCGAGGGTCGCCAACTTCGCAAGGTCCTCTTGGACCCAGGCATTGGGCGGGACGGGCGCGCGGTAGTCCGTTGCGGCCACGACCAGCAGCGGGGTCCTGACCGGCATGTAGACAAGATAAGCGATGAACCCGGCGATCAACGCCAAAACGGTGAGCACGCCTCCGGCCAACCGCAACCGGTAGCGCCGCTCGGCTCGCTCGTGATTCCGGTCCCTCCGAGCCGACCATCCTCCCTCAGCGCGGGGCGCCGGCTGTTTTGCCCTGGCCTGTTCTCTCCACCCGCCCCGATCCGAAGCTCCGCGCCAGTCTTTGGCGGCCATGGTCCGTCTCCGTTATCCGTCGGCGGTCTGCTGAGGACCGCAAGCTGTTCTGGCTCGCCTCATCACTGGCCCGTGGCCGGCTGATTCACGCGTGCAAGGGGCAGGGTCACGAACGGCAGGATCTCGCCGGGCCCCGCCGAGGGGTTCTGGCGCCCGGCGGTCGCTTCGGCCACCGAACGGGTCACGTAGGCAACGACTTCATCGAGGGTCACCATGCCATCGCCGGAATCATCCGCCCGGCCCGACAACGCCTCCAGGAGACACTTCGTGAAAACGCCGTGTCCAAGGGTCTTGAGCTCCGCCGCCTTCTCATGCCCGGCGGATGCCGCCACGGCCAGGACCACGTCCTCCTGCAAGGCGCGGAGGCCCGTTTTCAGCCCCTGATCTTGGAGGGGCTGAATGGCGCCGCTGTGACAGGTGTCGAGCACGACCAGTTTTCTGCACGGCACGTCCGCCAGGCCGTGGAAATCCTTCCAGGATATGCAGCCTCGGAAATCGCCGCTGTCGATCGCGTCGAGGCGCGCTTGGTGGCCAAGATAATAGTATGTCTGGCTCTTGGTGTCCACCAGGCCATGCCCCGCCATGAACACGACCAGAAGATCGTCGGGGCGAGACGACTTTTTCAGCTCGCCGGCAATTTGTTCCAGGGCGGCGCGCCAACTCGCCGGCGTCACCTCGGAGTCGCTCAACAGGGCTGCGTTCTCCAATTCGTAGAGCTTCTCCGAACCCGATTTCATGCGATCGGTGATGGCCTTGGCATCGGCCACCGAGAAGGAGAGGCTGGGCACTTCGCTGTCTGCGTACTGGTTGATCCCCACGGCGAGCAGATAGAGCCGGGGCGGCGCTTCCGCCCCCGCCGGCCGGCCGCGGTCCACCACGACATTGCTGAACGCGCCGGTCGGGGCGTCGGTGGCGACGATCAACTGGATCAAGGTCCGCTCGTCGGCCGGCAACGGCACCGTCCACTCGTAGACCACTTCCGAACCGCCGGCCAACGCGCGCTGCTGGAGGACGCGGCGCTGCGTGGCCACGACGCCGTTGGCGAAGACCCGCGCCTGGACGAGCTTGCTGACCTCGGGCGTGCTGATTCGCGCCGTCACGCGCGTCGAGCCTTCCTGAATGACCGTGCCCGGCCGCGGCGAGAGAATCTCCACGCTTGGTGTCGCCGCAATCTTCCGCGGAAGGACCTGGTGGATTTTTTCGGGAATCACTTCGGCCGCCTCGTCGAGGGCCTTCTGCAAACTCCCGGCACTGAGGAGCCGGCCCATGACCGCGGGCCGCTCGAGCGTCTTCTGGTACTGATCCGCCCGATAGAAGTCCGGCAACGCATGGAGCCCGCGATTGACCTGCCAGCCGAAAAGCGTGTGGCCATTGACCGATGCGTCGTAGTAGCCTTCGGGCGTCCAGTAGGCCCACTGGCCGTCGGTGCTCGCAAACAGGGTGGCCAACGGTTGCCAGGCCGGCACGCGCTGGAAGGCAGTCCGCGATCCGTCGCCGCTTGCCACGTCGAATCGGACTTGGGTCATCCACGGCAATTCCTCAAGACGCCGCTGGATCGCCTCGGGGCGGCTCTCCGACTGTTCGGCCCCTTGATCCGCCGGCACCGGCCAGCGGATTTCGCTCAGCACATCCCCTTGGCGAAGCCCCTTGGCGAACAGCGGGCCGGAGGGGAGTACCTCGGTTGCCACGAGCTGGTTGTTCTTGACGGACAGCTCCGCGCCCCAGCGCCCCAGCGCGGTCGCGCCGCGCTCGAACGATTCCAGGCTCCAGAGACAAACGGTCCCATCCGCCGAACCGGACACAAGGTAGCGCCCGTCGCTCGATGCGCCGACGGAAGTCACGTAGTCCGCGTGCCCGCGAAACTGCCTCAAGATCGGGCAAGGACCGGCCGCGGCCAGTTTCAGGACGTGAATGCTGTTCTGCCCGTCCGTGCCAACCGCGATGGCCGCCGGGCGCCCATCGCCGCCCGGAATCCAGCAATAGCATCGCGCCCGGCCTTCCAGCACGGGGTCCAGCTCGACCGATCCGGCTGGCGAAGGGCCGCGGTAGAGTTGCAGATTCCCGTCGTCGCGCCGCCTGGCCTGCCAGTCACCGCGGAAGGCCTCCGCCGTGAGCCAGTCGTCTCCGGCGGGCGGCGCCGCGCGCTCCAACTGGAGCTTCTCCGGATCGAACACGGCTTGAATATCGGCGTAGTCGTTGAATCCGCGGTCCTTCACGTCCCAGCCGAATCCGAATCGGTGCGAAGGCCCGGCCTTCTCAAACGCCACCTTGAGCACCCGACTTGCCGTGCCGCGGAGGGCGGCCGCGGTCTCCACGTTGGCGATGGGTCTGACGAACACCTCGTTGTCCTTGCCTCCGCCATGGGCGAGCTTCTCGCCGTCGGGGCTGATCCGGCACGCCCAGACATGATCGGGGAGACTGAGCCGAGTCTTGACCAGCCCCGCGCCAACGTCCCAAAGCTGAACCTGGCTTTCTTTTCCGCCGGCGCGAACCGCAGTCCCCAAGGCCAGCGTCTTGCCGTCCGGGCTGAAGCAGAGGGAAATCGGCACAGCTCCGGGGTCGAGCCGCCGCGGGGGTTGGTTCCCCTGTAGGTCCCACAGGTACAGGTGGCCTTCGAGGTCGGCGGAAGCGAGCCGCCGCCCGTCGCGCGATGCGGCCAGCGCGGTCACCATGCCGCGGTGCACCGTTTCGAGCAACCGGCTCCGCGTCGGGTCCGCCAGGTCGACAACCCGCAACTGCCACTCGAGGCTCCCTTCGCGGCTGGTTTTCGCAAGCCGGGGAAGAATCGCCTGGGTGCTGGCCGCGATCGTGATCGGCCGGATGTCGGTGCTGGCCGCGATCCGGCGGGCCGTTTCGGTTCCGTAGGTGTCCGGGTCGGGTGCATCGAGCTCAGCGGGCTGCCAGCCCTGGCGTTTCCAGAGTGTCGCACGGCCGTCGAGATCGATCGACGCGAGCCAATTGCCGTCGGCGGAGAAGGCCAGGGAAGAAACCGTTTGGCGGTGCCGCTCGAGCACTCCGGCGAGCGAGCCATCCAGCGGACTTACCAGGAGAATCTCCCCCGTGGACCCCATCGCGCCGTAGCCGCCAATGGCCAGAAGGCCGTCGCTCGGCGCGGCGTCGATCGCATAGATGCTCCCCCGCAGACCCCTGGCGACCTGCCAGCGGATCGTCCGCTCGCGCAAGAACACCCGCCGCAGGTCGCGAAACACCGTTTTCAAATTCCAGACCTCGACGTTCTTGTCCAGGCCGGCCGAGCAGAGGCGCTGGGAGTCGGGCAGGAACGCCAGTCCGCGGACCACCGCCGTGTGCCCTCCGGTGTTTAATCGCAGGCGAGGGTTGGCTTCCTGGTCCAATCGGACCCGGCGGAGATCGCGCGCCTGGTCGCCGGCTTGCTGGCCGAAGGCGGCCCCCGCCAGCAGCGTGCCGCAAATCACCAAGACCATGAGGCGGAAAGCATACGCCTTTGCCGGCCGGATGGGGATCATCTTTCGTTCCTCGCAACTCGAGCCTTGCCGATCCACGCGCCGCTGCGCAAACGCCAGCCACTATCGTTCCACCCGACATCGATTGCGTAGACCAGCCTTTGTCTGCCGGGCTAGTCTTGCGGTTTTGGCGCGGGCTGTGCCTCGCCCGGTTTCGAGATCGAAACCAGGGGAATTGTGACGTACAGGTTGGGCGCCTTGTCGGTGCTAACCACCATCGCAAGCGTTCCTTGTGTGTCGCCGTGGGGCGGCTCCTCGATGGCCACCTCGGTAGAATTGGCTTTCTCCACTTTTTCGGCGAATTGCTCGCGATCTTTCCTGTTCGGCAGACCGCGCAGGGTCATCGTCTCGTTGTGGCGATTGCGGATCGAGGTCAAGGTTTTCTGGACCGTGGCTTTCAAGCTGTCCTTGATCGCCTGCTCCTGGGGCGTAAGAACATCGCCGGGCTTCTTGAACACCACGTCGGCCAGGACCGCCAGCTCGGCGATCGGCCGTTCGGTGGCGACCACCACGATCTGCTCCTCGCCCGGCGGCGTGACGAACTCGAAGTATCCGTCGAACGGCAGAATGAACGACGCGCCGGCCTTCAGCAGCGGGGGCGTTTCCTTGTCGACCGGCAGGAGGCACGTTCGCTCGCCGCTGGCGCCCTGGTGGAAAATGTAGATGTAGTTGTCGCTGGCCGGTTGGATCTTGATGCGAATCGAGTCGCCCAAGCCGAACTGATACGCTTTGGGGTCGACGGCCTCTTCCTTGCCATCCTTGCGGATCAGCACGGTGTAGTCGAGTGCGACGACGTGCTTGACCTCCTCGGTGAGGCCGACAAACTTGCTGATCGCCTTGCCGTCGCCGGTGGCAAAGTACCTCCGGGCAAGGTCCCGGTAGGTGGCCTCCTCTTCGGCACACGCATGTGCCATGACTCCGGCCAGCACCAAGGCCGCGCTCAGCATCCCATAACGCCACGGTTCTCTTCGTCTCATCGGAACATCCTCCCAACTCAAAGGAACACTGCGAATCGGGCAGTGAAGGGCCCAAAACACCAGGCACTCCTCACAAATTCAGTATACGCGCGCCGAAACCAGGCGCTCACACCCATAAATGGCGACCTCCCACAAGCCGCTGCCCCCCTGCTGCGGGGGTTAACCGATCTGGACGTACGGGAAGCCGACCGTCAACCTGCCTCCATGCGCTGTCACGTCGCCGAGCCTCGCTGCTGGCTTCCCTCCAATAAAAACCGTCAACGATCCCATCGCCACGGCGTCGGGCGGTCCGGCACACGCCGCCAGATCGCCGATCCTTGCCGCCGGCTGGCCGCCGATCAGGACCTCCAGGCACCCCATGATCACCGGTCCGCCACCGTGGGCGGCCGCTCCGTCAAAAGCGGGACATAAATGCATATCTCCTGCTCGCGCCGCTGCGGGCATGACTTGCTCCCAAAAAGGAACTATACGGTTGGCCGACCCGGCGCCGATCGGTCTAAATGAGCTTGCGTGATTTTAGGGAGGAATCCATGAGAGCGTGATAGCCGCTTTCGGCCTGCCCCGCGGCGCGCCTGCGCTGCGGCACAACCCGTACGTAACGAAGCGCGGGGCAAGGCGCACGCGGCTATCTGAATGACAGCCGCTTTTTCCACGAATCACGCAGGTCGATCGAGCAGTCTCGGGCTGACTTTCTCCTAGTTTCTCTTGCCGCCGGCGTCGGCCGGCTCCAATCCAATCTCCTCTAATAGGGAAACGATCTTGTCTTCCCCGGAGAGAACGGCGGCGGCCGAAGCCGGCCGATTGTGCGACAGGTACAGGGCCATCACGCTCGGCCAGCAGAGGCCGACCATTCCCGAGGGCGGATGGCCGTGCCGCGGGGCGCAGATTGAACTGCGCAAGTGCGCCAGCAGAGCCGTCTTCTCGCGGTCGGAGAACAGGCAGACCACGGCGTCTTCGCCCCAGCCGTCCCTCAACAGGTCCTTCCACGCCGGGGTATCGCCTTGGCCGATCACGATCGGGGAGACCGTCGGCGCCACGTGGGGCGGGAACCAGTCGAACAGGTATTCGGGGGCCGTCAGGTCGTCCGGCAGGTTCGCGCCGAGGCGGTTGAAATCGACAATCAGCCAGGCGGGATGCAACCGGCCGAGCCGTTCGGCCACTTCCTCGGGGGCGATCTCGGCGGTGTCGCCCCGGCAAAGCGTCAGTCCGGAATCGCAGCGTTCGATTGTGAAGGTCGCCCGCGGCGCAGCCTGCCCGCCGCGCGCAACGGCGCCGGCTTTTCGGGAGATCGGCGCCGTGGCGCGGAGCGTTTCCGAGTCCTCCGTCCTGATGCGGAAATTGGTCTCGCCCGCGAGAATCTCGTCGCCGTGGCGGACTTTCGCGCGGCCGTGGACCCGTTTTCCGTTGACGAACGTGCCGTTGGAACTCTGCAAGTCCTCGACGATGCAATGATCTTTTTCGGCCTGGAGGGCGAAGTGCCTGGCCGACATGTGCTCATCCCAACCGAAGCACTTGTCGGCCCATTCGCTGCGGCCGACCTGGCGCTCTTCGCCAGTGTCGAACAGCAATTTGCGC
>JAMOAF010000793.1 GCA_023621895.1 Planctomycetota bacterium | reverse complement strand
GAACGGATTCTCTGCCGCCGGGATGAGCAACCCATCGGCAACTGGTAGTGAACGCTCCCTGGGGCGAGGGGCGCCGGGATGCGAGCGGGGCGTTTTTGCGCGCTGATTGCGTGAACCGCGCCGCATCAGGGAGAATAGAAACGGCGCCGCTCCCGATCGCGTGTTGCGCATTGGAACACGGGTGGCCCCGAACAGAGCGGCTCCGTTTTCGCGGCAGAAAGCGCTCTTCTTGCCGTCCGCAACCGAGTCTGCCGCGAAAACGGGAATGGCCCCCGCCAGCGGCCAGCAGATTCCAGTTCGAGTCATGCAAGCAATGAAACAAGCATTACCTTCGTGCGCTGTCTTGATCCTGTGCTGCGCGTCCGTGTTTTCCCAGGAATACACTAATACGGACATCCAGAACCGGCACACGACCCCCTATCCGGTTTCCCGCTTGGAACGCGACTGGATTTATCAGGATCATGGCCTGAAAAGCGGCGAGTGCTTCGCCGCTGCCAGCAAAAACGACATCGAACAGGCGATGGTCCGCAAAGTGCTCGCCGAGCTGGAAGCTCGAAATGTTGCGACCGGCGAGCTGGAGAAAGCTCTCGCGGTTCTGGTCGAGGGCAAGACGCCGGGCAGGGATCCGGCCTGGAGGGACCTGTACTTCAAAGCCTGCAACGCGCGCCGCAAGCAGCGCTTGACGGTCTTCAGAAACCACCCGCGCGAGTTCGTCTACGCCAAGCACTTCGTGTTCGGCGACTGCCAGGCGATGTTCGCGATGACCGACCACCTGACCGACGCGATCTTTCGCGAGTGCGGCGCCGACTACCGGATGAACGCGCAGCTCTGCAAAATGCGGATCAACGACGATGGAACGGTCTCCACCGAGGTCCTGCTGGACTGCCCGGAGGGAGTCGTGCGCGATCCGTGCGTCTCCTACGACGGCAAGCGGCTGGCGTTCTCGATGCGCCGCACGAGCCATGACGGCGACGACGATTTCCATCTTTATGTCATGGACTTGAGCGACAGGAGCGTCGAGCAGATCACCTCTGGCGCCGGCACGGCCGACATGGAGCCGGAATGGCTGCCCAGCGGCGAGCTGGTGTTCACCTCCACGCGCTGCGCCGTCTCGGCCCCGTGCTGGTGGTCGAGCGTCTGTAACCTCTATACCTGCGACGCCCGGGGCCGCTATATCCGCCGCCTGGGCTTCGACCACGGCCATACGATCTTCCCGCACATGACCAGTGACGGGCGGATCATCTATACGCGCTGGGAGTATTCCGACCGGACGGCCGGCTACCTGCACACCCTGTTCGTGATGAATGCGGACGGCACGAACCAGACGGAGTATTATGGGAACAACTCGCAGTTTCCGGCAGCCGTGCTCCATGCCCGATGCGTCCCCGACTCGACGAAGGTGATTGCCATCTCCGGCGCCCATCACATCGACCAGCGCGGCAAACTGATCATGATCGACCGCAAGGTGGGGATGCAGGCCGGCGCGGGGGTCAAGTTCCTCGCCCCGGAGAAGAACTATCCGTACCGTGAAAGCATGGGCACGGGCGGCAGCGTCGTCCACGATACGGAAGGGGAGCAATTCCAGTATCCGTACCCGCTGGATGAAGACAACTACGTCGTGTCGTATTCGCCGGAAGGGGGGCCGATTCGCGGGCTGAAGGGGATCAAGGGCGGCAAGGCGGGTAGCCCGGCGTTCGGCATCTACTGGATGCACCGCGACGGCCGGCGCGAGCTGTTGATTTACGATCCGGTCGTCTCGTCGGGCCAGCACGTGGCGCTTGCGCGCCGCCCGGCGTTTCAGAAGGTTTCGGCGGTCGATGAGCGCCAGAAGACCGGCCGCTTCTATGTCCAGAACATTTACGTCGGCCCGGGCCTGGAGGGCGTCAAGCCGGGCACGGTCAAGAAGATGCGCGTTGTCGCCCTGGATTACCGCGCCAAGGGGACGGTGGCGCTGGGATTGCATCCGTGGGGCGGGCACCAGACCTCGCCGTGCGCGATCAACAACGGCAGCTACGACGTGAAGCACGTGCTCGGCACGGTGGACGTGGAGGAGGATGGAAGCTGCTATTTCGAGTGCCCGTCGCGCGTGCCGGTCTACTTTCAGATGCTCGATGCGCGGGGCCGCATGGTGCAGAACATGCGGAGCTGGACGGCGGTCCTGCCGGGCGAAATGTTCGCCTGCATCGGCTGCCACGAGCCCAAGAGCACCACGATGCTCGACCGCAATCCCGTGACGATGGCGCTCAAGAAGGCGCCGCAGAAGATCAAGCCGTTTTTCGCCGAGGGCGACGAGCCGGTCCAGGAGATGGAACGCTTTCTCACCGATTCCGAACTCCGCGCGGCGGCCTATCTCGGCACGAACGCTCCCCAGGCGATGGACGTTCCTCGCGGCTTCAGCTACACGCGCGAAGTCCAGCCGATCTGGGATCGGCATTGCATCGAGTGCCATGCGGGCGCCAAGAACCCGGAAAAGAAGCACGTCCCGCTGAGCCTGCTGGGCGACGACCGCCCGATCACGAACCAGGAGATTTACGGCCGGGCGAAATGGCGGTTGACTTACCGGGTTTATGCGACAAGCACGCAAGGGAATCCGGGGCGGTCCTTCAGCGAATCGTACATCAATCTGACCGATTTCGGCTACAACGCGAAGATTCCCGCCGAAGGGGCGGGCAGCAAGGCCGACGCGACGTTCGACCAGACGTACCTGGCCCACTTCGGCGGCAAGTTGGAGAACGTCCCGAATCGCAACGAGTTCGGCTATTCCAAGGATGAATACGCCGGCAAGGGGATCATCAACTGGCTGCACGTCTCCAGCGCGTGCGCGATGCTGCCTCCGTACGCGTATGGCTCGGCGTCGAGCCCGCTGATGGATTATTTGGAGCCGTCGCACTATGGCGTGCAACTTGCGCCGGAGGAGAAGGAGACGGTTGCCTGCTGGATCGATCTGAATGTCCCCTTCGCGGGCTCGTGGATGGAACTGAACTTCTGGGACAAGCTGAATCATGCGACCCATTCCGGCCTGACGCCGTGGTACGTGTACCGCGACAAAATGCGCCAGATCTACCTGTACTTCGAGGCGAAGCGGCTGAAATACGCCGAGCTGGAACTGGAGCATATCGACAAGTACCTCCAGCACGTCCGCGATGGCAAGGAATTCGGGCCGGCGGAGTTTTCTCAGTACGCCTTCGGCGGCCGCGGCGTGCAGAAAAAGTTCGTGGACGATTACGACAACCTGCCGGCCACGGTGCCGATTTACGGACTGGCCGAAGGCAAGGATGCCCGCGGCGGCTCCAACGTGGCCGGTAATCCGGTGCGGAATCTGGCCATGAACCCGGATGCATACACGTATCACTTGCGCTCCTATCCGCGCGCCACGTCGAACTCGCATTATCGATATCGGCCGGAATTCTCGCCAAACCATGCGATTGACGGCAGGCGCGCGGCGGATGAATACTGGCGGCCCGCCCGCCGCACCGATTTGTGGTTGATGGTCGAATTTGGGCGCGAGGTGGAGACGGACCGGGTCGTGATCGTGCTTCACCAGAACGGCGGCCAGGAGAAGACCTGGAGCGGCGCGGCGCTTGAATTCTCCGGTGGCGAGAAGCTGGCGATCGAATTGAGGAATACGTCCGAGCCGCAGGAATTCCGCTTTCCGAAACAGAAATGCGCCTGGGTGAAACTGGCCGATCTGCGGGAACCGTTCCCGCTTTCGGACAACGGAATCGTTGAGTTTGAGGTGGTTGGCAAGGATGCCGGTCCCCTGACCGCCGAGTAGGACGACGAAAACACGGCCGCAGTGTTGTCCGCTCTGCGCGCGGGCCGTCAAGGGATCAGCGGCAACAATGCCGATGCGTGATCAGCTGAATCGACCTGCGTGATTCGTGGAAAAAGCGACTGTTATTCAGATAGCCGCGTGGGCTTGCCCCGCGCTTCGTTGTACACGGGTTGTGCCGCAGCGCAGGCGCGCCGCGGGGCAAGCCCACGCGGCTATCACGCTCTCGTCAATTCCTCCCGGAATCACGCAAGCTCATTTCGGAGACGATACGATGTCCAAGGGGTTCTTCCTTGCCGTTCTGCTTGTCCTGCCGCTCGCATTCCAGAGCTCTCCGTCCCCGGGCGCGGAGACGATTCTCGTCGACTTCAGCGGCAAGCATCCGGCCGCCTCCGCTCGCCCGTCGGGCAGTTGGAACGTGATTTCCAGCGGGGCCGAGGGCCATCGCCAAGCCCTTCTCGACTCCTCGGGCCATCCCACGGCGGTGACGCTGGAAGTAGCCGACGATTTTCTGGAAGGGATCGGTAGTTATCACGACAACGCGTGGTCTGACAAGGCGCTGCCCTGGGTTGACGAGGAAGTGCTCAAAGGCCTTTTCTGGGTCTCCTCGTCCAATCCAAAGGGGCGGATCACGCTTTCCGGCTTGGACAACAATTCCAGCTACGCGCTCGAGGTTGTCGCGAGCCGGAACAAGGCCGGCGCACCGCTGACGGCCGACTACTGCGTGCAGGGCAGGTTCATGGAGAATTCGCGCTTTTTTCACGCGCACGACAACGGCCACGTCAAGCACGACGCGATGGTCTGGAAAGACGTGACGCCAACTGCCGGCAAGATCGTCCTGGACGTTGCTCTGACCGGCGACTTCGGCTATCTCAACGCGATGCGCCTCAGGAAAGGAGGGCCGGCGACGAAGGTCGTCACCCTGGTTGAAAAAGCTCTGCGGGCGATGGATGGCGCCGATGAGATCGTTTTCGTCGTCCGCGGCTTGTACGAGGACGGCCACTACTACGCCAACTTCGGCCACTGGTCATCGGACCCCAACAAGATGATGTATGCCGCGGGCGGATCGAAGCTCTGCAAGCTCAACCTGCGAACCGGACAGCTCAGCGTGCTGTTGGAGGACCCCCAGGGCGGAATCCGCGACCCGCGCGTCGACTACGACGGCGCAAAGATACTTTTCTCATACCGCAAGGGCGGCACGAAGTACTCCCACCTCTACGAAATCCACCCCGGCGGGAGCGGCCTGCGGCAGTTGACTTCCGGCGATTGGGATGACGTCGAGCCCGACTATCTGCCCGGCGGCGGGATCGTGTTCGTCTCCAGCCGCGGCAACTGCTTCGTGCCCTGTTACCACACGCAGACCGGCCGCCTGTACAACATGGACGCCAGCGGCAACATCCGCCCCCTTTCGGCCAACAACGTCGGCGATCACCGGCCGGCGGTGCTGCCCAGCGGCAGAGTCCTTTACACCCGGTGGGATTACGTCGACCGCGCCCCGCAGAAATTCCATAGCCTGTGGACGATGAACCCCGACGGCAGCGACCAGATGCTCCTGTTCGGCAACACCGTCTCTCCGGAAGACAAGTTCTTCGTGATGATCGACGCCTTGCCGATCCCCGGCAGCGACCATGTCGTGGCCGTCTTCTCGCCGGGGCACGGGTTTCGCGAGAACGCCGGGCACGTGAAGATTCTCAATCCCCACGCCGGGCCGGACGATTGGTCTTCCCTCAGGCAGATCAGCCCCAGCCGGCGCCTGGGGGATATGGGCATGGCCCGCGGCCGCGACGGCTTCCGCGACCCGTACCCGCTCAGCGAAGACTGTTTTCTTGTCGCCGAAGACAAGAGCCTCCTGGTCCTCGATGGCCACGGAGCGCTGGAGGAGGTCTACCGGGCCGATGAGATGATCCACGATCCGCGCGTGATCCGCCCGAGGCTCCGCGAGCGGGTGATTCCCCCCCGCACGGACCTCCAGAAGAGCACGGGGCAACTCGTCTTGGCCAACGTCTACCACGGACGCAACATGGCGGGAGTCCAGCCCGGCGAAATCAAGAGCCTCCTCGTGCTCGAGGACCTCCCCAAGCCGGTCAGCTACTACTCGTTGCCGGGCGCGATCAGCATGGACGGCACGCACACGCTCCATCGCATCCTGGGAACCGTCCCCGTCGAGCCCGACGGGTCGGCTTCGTTCAAGGTTCCCGCTCTCCGCGCCTTGTTCTTCGTGGCGCTGGATGACGAGGGGCTGGCGGTCAAGCGGATGCAGAGCTACACGATGGTCATGCCCGGCGAGACCCAGAGTTGCGTCGGCTGCCACGAACCCCGCACGGGGACCGCCGCGGCGGCGGCCAGCGGCACGTTGATGGCGCTGAACCGCCCGGCGAGCGAGATCGAGCCGGTTCCCGGCGTGCCCGAAGTGGTCGACTATCCGCGCGACATCCAGCCGGTATGGGACAAGCACTGCGTCTCCTGCCACGGCGTGGCGGCGCCGTCGGGGCGCGTCGTGCTGACGGGTGATTGCAGCGAGTGGTTCACGCAGAGTTACTACGCGCTGTTTGCCTATAACCAGATCAGCGACGCGCGGCGCTATGACGAAGACGGAAACCACCCGCCCCGGGGCTTTGGCACCGCGGCCAGCCCGCTGATGAAGAAAATCGACGGGGAGCATTACGGGGCGAAACTCGCGCCTCGGGAGCGCGACCTGGTGCGCCTATGGGTCGAGGCGGGCGCCACCTTCGCGGGTACCTACGCGGCGTACAATCACCAGTCCAGCGCGGTTGCCGGAGCGTTCAGCGACAGCACCGAGGCGAAAATCGGAAACCCCCTCAGCCCGATCGTCGAGCGGCGCTGCCTGGCGTGCCACGGTTCGGCTTCCGGCCTGGGGCAGCGGGTCGACAAGGTGCGGGTCAACCCCCAGTACACGAACTCGCCGGCGAATCCTTGGCGGGGGCGGATGAATCTGCCCAGGCACTGCTGGAACCTGTACAACCTGTCGCATCCCGAGAAATCGATGATCCTGCTGGCGCCGCTGGCCAGCCAGGCCGGCGGCTACCAGTGGTGCAAGGGCA
>JAMOAF010000321.1 GCA_023621895.1 Planctomycetota bacterium | reverse complement strand
GAAAAACCAATTCATGGAGGACGTGCACATTGCCGGTGCTTACACCAGTTGTGGCTGCACGAGCGTGGAGATCACAAAACCGGCCTTGAAGACCTACGAGAGCGGTTCGATCCTGGCGAGGCTGAACACCGATCGGTTTCTAGGCCAACGTGGGGCCACGATTACGGTCCATTTCGATCGCCCGCAACAGGCAACCGTTCGCCTCAAGGTTTCCGGCACGATCCACAACGATCTCGTCGTCAGCCCGTCGAGCGCGGACCTGGGGACCGTGGAGGAGGGCGCCGGCGCCCAGGGCAAGATTTCCGTGCGTTACGCGGGCGCTCGGAGTCTTCAGATCGTCGATGTCAAGAGCGCCAATCCCCACGTTTCGGCGCGGATCGTGCCGTCCGAAGGTGTCCACCAGTCGAGCTGCGACGTGGTCGTCCAACTGGATGCAAAGGCGCCGCCGGGCTATATCAAGGACAACCTGCTGCTGGTGACAACAAGCCAACAGTTGCGCCAGATTCCCGTGATGGTCGAAGCCCGAATCCTGCCGGAGGTGACGGTCACGCCCGACGCGCTCTTCCTGGGCGTTCTGAAACCCGGACAGAAGGTGACGAGGAACGTTGTTGTTCGCGGGAAGAAGCCCTTCGTGATCCGATCGATCACCGCGGATCGTGACGGCATCGAGTTTGACACGGCGGGCGCGGACACGCCGCGGCCGATGCACCTCGTGCCGGTGACGATCACGGCGGCCGAATCGCCCGGCGCCATGGTCCACAAGGCGATCATCCAGACGGACCTGTCTCCAAGCGGACCCGAGTTGAACAGCTATGCGGTCGTCGAGCCGTAAGGCTCGCGGTCACCAGCCGGACTGCGGCTCACCAGGCCGCGCCGGTCTGCCCGCGCCAATCTCGACCGTGCGAAGCGGTCGGCGCGCGCGGGGCCGCCGTTGCGTCAACTCGTTCGCAGCCTTCCATTCCGGTCGGCCTGCCAAAGCTGGCCGGTGTTGACGTCGAGGGCGGTCAGCCACCCCTCTCCATAGACATGGGTGTCGATGCACTTGATATGCCCCGCGTCGAGCACCTCGCCGCTCTTCTGCGAAGTATGGCCGCAGATGCAGGTCTTGCCCGAGCGGTGCGGCTTGGGCAACTTCGCACGCAACGAATCCCAGCGGAGGACTTCGGCGGGCTGCCTGTCGAGAGGCCTGCGCGGGAGATATGTGGCGTGCACGAAGAAGTGGGTGGCCGTCTCGAAATACGGCCGGCACGACTTGAGAAACGCCACGTGCTCCTGGGGAATCCCGTCCGGGTGATTCACGCCATACGATTCCAGCGTCGCCAGGCCCCCGAAACCCAGCCAATTGCCGAGCAGGTACTGGTGGCCTTCGAGGATCGCCAGCAGCATCTCCTCGTGGTTGCCGAGAATCGGCACGAGCCGGGTTCGGCCGCCCAGTTCGATCAGGCGTTCGACAACGCGTTTGCTCTCCGGGCCGCGATCGATGAAATCGCCCAGCACGACGACCAGGTCGTCAGGTTGGGGCGCGACCTCCGCCAGGATCGACTCGAGCGCGCGAAGACAGCCATGAATGTCGCCAATCGCGAAAACACGATTCATGATGCTGCAATCTTGGCTGCAAGAAACGCCGCCAGTCCGCCGGCGTCGTCGGTTCCGAGCTGGATCGTTCTCCGGGCGGTCTTGATCTTCACGCAGTCGAAACCCCAGACATTATACGTCATTCCGCGGCCGGGCATCCAGTGGACGCCCCAGCCATCGAGAAACGTGGTTTTCGCTTGCTCGGCCGATACCAGGTCGCGGTACAGGATATGGGTTCGCCATACGGGCGGGGGACCGAAGTAGACGCCGAGCCGATCCCCCTCGTCGCGGATCGTCAGCCGCGAGAAGCCCTCGCAGACCACCGCGACCAGCAGCGCCGCCGCGCCGATCGCCACTGCCGCCAGAGTGTCGTTGCCGGCAGTCCAGATCAGCGGGACCATGCCCGCGGCCGCCAGGTATCCCAGGTATCTCCAGGGCCCTCGTTGCGTGTGTTCGTAGCCCACGTGCGCCTCCCCGCCACGCTGGAAGTCTGCCCCACCAGCTATTCGCGTTTCGCGCCCGGTTCTTTCGGGCTCGCGTCCGGTTTTGCGGCCAGGGGGCGGAAGCGGATGTTCCGCAGCGCCGCGGTGGTGTACCAGGTGGCGATTCCCAAGGGCTGCGTGGGCTCGACCTCCCAGCGGATCGAAAGCTGCCGCTTGGCCCATTCCAGGTCGACGATCCGCTCCTGGTCGAGCCAGGCACTGATTCGATCCTTGGCCACCCGCACGCGGATGCGGTACCACTGTTTCTGCTTGTACTCCTGGAAGGTGCAGGTCTCGTTGTCGATCGCCGAATCGCCATCGATGTTCGAAAGGCCCGTGGCCTGCCCCCCCCAACCGCCGCAGACGAGCGTCAGCCACTTGTCTCCCACCGGGAATGTCAGCCCGCAGAAGAAATCGTCCCCTTCCACCCGCATCGCCTCCAAGGCGATCTCGTAATCGATCTTCGGAAACTTGCCGGTCCACTTGATCCCCGTGGCCGGCAAGCCCGCCTTCAGAAGGATCTGCCGATCCTCGACAAGAACCTCTCCGTGGCGCTCGAAGTCCGCCTCGGCGACGACTTTCCAGTCACCGAGCGACTTGCCGTCGAACAGGCTGATCCAGCCTTCCTTGTCGGGCTGTTTCGCTTCTGGCCCCCCCTTTGCGCCGGCTTGCGGCCTGGCCCCGGGCGCCTGTTTCGCCTCCTCGGCCGGAGCGGAGATCGCGCCGAGCGCGAGACCCAGCGCTGCAAACGCCACGATGGCAGGTGCGCGAAAAGAAACAGAACTGCGGAATCGGACCATGGCATTACCTCCTGGCGGCGAGCGCTTGTGCGCCTGGCGGAGTCTCCGGCAGGCGTCAATCCCAGCGATCCCGGACGGGAATTTCCTCGACCTCCTCGGGCTTGAGCGAGCGGATTTCGAGTTTTCGCAGTTGGCCTTCCGTGCACCAGGTGGCAATCCCGAAGGGCCGGCACAAATCCACTTCATTGCGAATTGAGATCTTGTGCCCCTTGGTCGCCAGGTCCACCACCTTCTCGTTGTCGATCCAAGCCTCGATCCGCTGCTGGCTGACGCGGATGTGAATCCGGTACCACTGCTTGTCTTTGAACGACATGTACTTCGTCGTGATATTGTCGGACGCGTCGTAATAATCGACGCAGGACAGGCCGACCACCGCGCCGGCCCAACCGCCCACCACGAGGCTGCACGGGTCCTCGTTGTACGGGAAAGTCGTGGTGGCGAAGAAGTCGATTCCCATCGTCCGCCGGGCTTCCATGCGGAACTCGTAGTTGATCTTGGGCAACTCGCCCGTGTACGCGATCCCCGTCACGCCGTCGCCCATGCCGATCGAGATCGCTCCATCGACGACCTTGACCTCGCCATCGCCGCCGAACTTGGGGACCTTCCAGCCTTTGAGCGTCTTGCCGTCGAACATGCTTCGCCAGGCGTAGGGGTCCTTCGGCTTGGCGGCTTCTTTTTTCTCTTCGGCCTTGGGTTTCTCGCCCTTTGCCCCGGCCGCGGGCTGGCCGGCCGCGGGCTTCTCTTCGGTGGCGCTGTGGAATGCCGCGCCATCCGCCTTCGGCGCCTCGGCGGCCGGGACATTTGCGGCCGCCAGCAGCGCGGTGATCGTGGCGAGAACGCACGCCATCCGAAGTCGCGCGGGCCGGACCGCGCGTGCACAAACAACGCTCGCACAAGCAGCTTCTTGGCGGTTCATGACAGGTCTCCGTTGGGTTGACTCATCATTCTGGCAGCGGTTTGCCCTTGGTTTCGGGCGCGAACCAGATCACGACCATCCCGACGATGTAAACCAGCGTGATCGTCGCGCAGGCCTTGGGATAACTCCCTTCGAACAAGTGCTTCATCATCTGGCCGGTCGACATGGCGCCGACGGCAGCCAGGATTCGCCCGGTATTGAAGCTCACGCCCTGGCCGGTCGCCCGCACGCGCGTGGGGAACAATTCGGGCAGGTAAAGCGGCGCCCACCCGTAGAACGACGCGGTGACCAGGCCGACAACGCCCGTGACGACAACAAACCAGAGGTTGTAGGCATCCACGAAACGGAACAGGTACTGGCAGGAGGCCAGCGACAGCACGCACAAGACAAAGTATGCGGGCCGGCGGCCAATCCACTTGCCGAGCATGGCGCCTACGTAACAGCCAAGGATCGCGCCGATCGAGATCACGGTCTGGACCCAGCCCTTGGCGTGCGGATCCTTGAATTCCACGTCTCCGATCGTCCATGTCAAGGCGCCGCTTTGCGGGTCGAGATCGACCTGTCCGGGACCGCTCGTCTTGACCGAGGCGAGATCAAGGATTTCACCGGACAGGCGGTCCGTCAGCGTCACCGAAGTGCCCGGCTGATTGCCGGCGTTGGTGACCTTGATGCGGTATTCGACGGTCTGTCCGGGCCCGGCGTCACTTGTCAGAGTGTGCAGCTTGGCCACGCCATACTTGGGCTTGCCGCCATCCGTACCGCCCGCCGAGGAGCCGGGGCCGCTCTCGGTTACTTTGGTGTCCGCCTTCGCTTCCAAGAGTCTGGGCGTCATCGGCCCGGCCGCGTCGCTCCGAACTTTGGCCTCGACGCTCAAAATCCGGTCGCCACCGGCAAGCTGATCGGCCCACGGCGGCAAGAAACCCGATACGGCGCCCCACGTGCCGATCAGCGCGACGGAGGAGAAGACAACGCCGAACAGCATGGGTTTGACCAGGCGGGTGCCAAACAACTCGCGGAGCGGCTTGGAAGTCGAGGTCTTGACCGATTCTCTCCACCGTTCCGACTCGGGGATCAACACCAGCACGAAGAAGCAGAGAATGCCCGGCAGTGCCCCCGCGAGCATCATCCAGCGCCAAGTTGACTCATCCACTTGAAAGAGCACGGCGACGATCGAGATTCCCAAAAAGCCGACGTTCGCAGCCGCCCCGATCGTGCCAGCCAGGACCGGGCGGTGTTTTTCGGGCCAACACTCCATCACCAGCGCCACGCCAAGCGCCCATTCGCCCCCCATCCCAATCGCAGCCATAAAACGGTAAAACAGCAGGTGCAACGGCGACGTCGCGAAGTAGCAAAGCCCGGTGAACCCAGCGTAAACGGCGATGCTCAACGCCATCGTTCGCACCCGCCCCAGGCGGTCGCCAAGCCACCCGAAAACCAACCCTCCCGCGGCCGCCCCCACCAAGAATGCGGCAACCAGGAAGCTGTACCATTCCGCGACCAAGGACTCCGCCGGAAACTCCCGAACGCCCGAATCCATGACGACGGCCATCAGGTCGCGAAGGGCCGGGCGAGCCGCCAACGGAAACAGGCCCATTTCCAGTCCGTCGAACATCCAACCCAGGAACGCGGCGCCCAGCACATACCACTGGACTCTTGTCAACGTCTTTGGTTCCGACACGAGATAGTCCTTTCGAGCTTTGGAGGCGCAGGGGGCAACGGTCTCAGCACGAACGTCAGCCGGCGGATCTCCCGGCGGGTGGCTCTGTGCATCACGCGGCATTCTGCGACACTATAACGGAACCGCCAGGGCCCCGCAACTGTCTGCTCACCGCGGCGGCGGCGCCCGGGACTGGCAATCGCTGGAGGGCCGAAGACGTTGACGCGGGCTTTCCCGTGACCCATAATCGCCCTGGCCTTCCGTGCCGCGTGGGCCGGCCCCGCGTTTTCCCGCCGCATGATTGCGCGCTCAATAACGATCCCGCGCAGAACCAGGAGTCACCCGTGAATCCCAGAAACTCACTTCGCCGAGCGACCGCGCGCCTGCTTACCGCGGTGGCCGCGTCGAGCCTGATCCTGTCCGTTTCCGTGGCGCCGGCTGCTGACAAGAAGCCTCTTGGCAAGGTGCTGATGCCGCTCGGCGACGCCACCGAGACGATGGACACCCTTTACCCCTTCTTCCGACTCGCCGAGGAAGGATACGAGGTCGTTGTCGCCGGCCCGGAAGCACGGCTGTACCACACGGTGCTTCACGAGGTTCCGCCAAACAGCGACGTGCCCTGGGATATTACCCAGGAGACCAAGGGCTACCACATCCGGGCCACGATCGCCTTTAAGGACGTCAAGCCGGAGGAGTATGCGGGCCTCTTCCTTTCCGGCGGCCGCGCGCCCGAATACCTCCGCTACGACAAAGACCTGATGCGGATCACCGAGCATTTCGTCAACGAGAACAAGCCGATCGCCGTAGTCTGCCACGGCATCGAGATCATTGCCGCCGCAGGGGGCCTCAAGGGCGGCCGCCGCGCGACCACCGTGCCCAAATGCGAGCTGGACATCACCCAGACCGGCGGCGTGTACGTCAACGAGCCATGCGTCGTCGACGGCAACCTGGTCAGCGCCGGAACGTGGCACAACTACGATACCCGGTTCTTCAAGGTCTTCCTCGACAAAATGAAGGCCCAAGCGAAGAACTGATCGGCGCGGAGCGCCCCGTCGATTGCCTGGCGGTTTGTGCCCCGAGGCTGGCCTGCCGGGGTTGGCCTGCCGGGGCTGTCCCTCGGGCGTGAACGATTACGACGTTCGTTCGCCGGAATCTAGGCCGCCTTGGCGCGCTCTTGGCTGGTCCCAATAGCCAAGCGTGTGGGTGCCTGGCTGCTTTCGTCATAGAGGCGGATATACGAAGGCGACTGGCCTGCCATGTCGTTTTCCGCCTGTCTGGCGGCGGAATCCTCGATCTGCCAGAGTTTGCCCTGCTTGGCGAATGTGCTGAAGAAAGCCATTAGAATGCACACCTGAAGGCCGGGCAGACCGTCCAGGAAGCCTCGGCGAATAATATACATGTGCAGGAAACGAAGCGCAG
>JAMOAF010000417.1 GCA_023621895.1 Planctomycetota bacterium | reverse complement strand
CACAGCGCAGCGCCGTGCCTGGCGTTCTCGCGGATGATGGACGACGGCGTGCCGGCAATCTGCGAACAGGACCTGACGTGCGGTCTGTGCATGGCCTTGTCGCAACTGCTCTTCAGCCGGCCGGGCTTTCTGCACAACCTCGGGTGGGACACGACGTGTGACGATGGGGGCTGTTTCGTCTCCACGCACTGCACGGGGCCAACCCGGCTTCGCGGCACCGGCGAGAAACCCGTGCCCTTCGAGCTGCGGTTTCACCACGGGCAGAAGGACCCGATGGCGATGGCGATCTGGGCGAAAGGAGAGGAAGTCACAATGATCAAGGCAACCCAGGGCAAACCGGTGATGAGCATTGTGACGGGCAGGGTCGTGGACATGCTGGATCCGAAGCGCGGCGGCTCCTGCACGCAGATGGTCCGGTGGAAGCCGGATGGCAAGTACGACGTTCTCAAGCACCCGGATATCGGCGCGCATCACCACTTGTTGCTGCTGGGCAATTGGAAGCGGGAGTTTCTCGACTTCTGCCAATTGTTTAAGATTGCTGCCTTAGGAGAGGTGTGAGCAGAGTGAGCGTCATCGTGGACGCTTTCCGCGCACTGCGTTTCCCGCGAGCGAAAGTGGTGAAAACACTCTCCCTTCAACAGTAATTCGGGGCGGCCCGCTGCAAGGAGCAAATGCCTTGGCGAAGAAGAAATCGAAGATTCGAAAATCGCTGGATGCGAGTCTGCCGATCTACCAACTCAAGATCACGCTTCAGCACATCCATCCGCCGATCTGGCGAAGAGTGCAGACAAACGACTGCTCGCTGTCTGAACTGCACGACATCATTCAGATTTGCATGGGTTGGGAAGACGCGCACCCACACGCCTTCGTGATCGACGGCGAAGAGTGCGCCAATCTCGATCTTGGTGGCGAGGCCGAATGGGATTCCCGCTTCGTTCGGCTCAGCGACCTTGCCGAGCAGGGGCCTACCCTTTTCTTCTACGATTACGATTTCGGGGATGATTGGCGGCACATCATCGATATCGAGAAGACGCTGCGCGGCAAAGGCGGCGTTCGCTACCCGCGATGCGTCGAGGGGAAGCGTGCGTGCCCGCCGGAGGACTGCGGCGGTCCCTATGGCTACCCCTACTTCTTGGATTCGCTCCAAGATCCCGAAAACGATGAGCATCAAGAGGTTCTCGAATGGATTGGCGACGGGTTCGATCCCGAAAAGTTCGACCTGGAAAAGGTGAACAGGGAGCTTTGCATCCTCCGCCGCTGGCTGGGAAGGCGGAACACGAAGCATGCCCTCCAGGCGGCCTTTGCCAAGGGCGATCTGGTGTGTGTCAAGCCGGGAGTTGTCCACGAGCAATATCCCGATATTCCGCTCAGTGGGTGGGTCGGGAGGGTCAAGCGGATCGGCTGGCTGACACCCATCGGTTATGCCGTCCACTGGACGAAGCCGACACTCGATCAGGCCCACGCCGTCTATTTCAAGAGATGCTGCCGGGACAATGAGAAGCCCTACCGGTGCTGGCTGGACGAGGACCAGTTGGAGCCCGCGAGCCAAGAGGCTCCCGTGGCGATGGCACAGCCGACGCAACTGGTCACCCGCCCGCTCTCCATGGACGACGCCGGTGACCGCATCAGGGCAGTGTTCGGGCTGACCAGTGACGACGCGCTGCCCCGGGTCAGCCAACAGACGTTACGGCATTTCCTTGGTCATCTGAAGGCCCATCTGGCGTTCCCCTTCGAGATCAAGTATTGGTTTGCTTCGGGTTCCAACGTGGGCAAGAGCTTCAAAGCGAGAGTGCTTGGTTTTGCCGATCCGCCGCTGTATCGTAAGAAGGGCATCGCGTGCGAGGCCCGCCGAGGAAAGCGTGAGTTCAAGGTGGCTTTGACGAATCTCTCGGCGGATGAGCATGATCCCAACTTCCAGTACATAGAAGATTACAGGGACTGGTTTTGGGCGGCGGAAACCGATTCGAGCATCTGAAATGCAGCGGCGCGTAGCGGCATTTTTGCATCAACTGAGGACAAGAAATGATGGAGGTCTGAACGATGATCAGCCAGAATCGCAGACACTTCCTGAAACTGGCGGGCATGGCGGGGGTCGGCTTGGCGCATTTTGGCGTCGGGCAGACGAATGCGGATGGCCAGGATGAGGAGAAGGTCACCAACAAGGTGACGGTGGGCCATGCCGTGGCGACCCTCGAGGACGGCAGCACGCTGGCCACGCCGTTCTGGCGAGTCGAGAGCGGCAAGGATGGACCGTCGCTGCTTGCCCTGGCGGCTCAGCATGGCAACGAGATTCACGGGGCGGAAGTGGCGCGCCGCCTGAAGGACGTTTGTGCCCGGCGCCTCGTGGCCGGCAGCGTGTGGCTGGTTCCCATGGCCAACTTGCCGGCAATCCGAGTCCGCCGGCACTCGGTCGACCTCGGCCCCGAGCAGCCCGGCAGGTTCAGCAAGGGGCATAACATGCAGCAGGCGTGGCCGGGCAATCCCGAGGGGAACAACACCGAGCGCGTGGCATACGCTCTGGACCAGGCCGTGGTCCGCCATTGCAGCCACGGGGTGGATATTCACTGCTGGAACGAATTCTGGGCGGCGGAAACCCTGGCGGTGACCGGGCACGAGCCGTCGAAACGGCTCGGCGAAGTGACCGGCACCCGGTTCATCAGCCATAGCCCCTTTCGCCCGCCGGCCGGAAAGGTGAGCAGTATTTCCCAACTGATGCATGTTCGCGGCGGGGGGACGATCGCCATGGAACTGTCCGGCCAGTACCAGATGAACGAGCGGCAGGTGGAGATCGGGCTGAAGTCGATGGTCAATATCGCCAAGGCGCTGGGGATGATCGAGGGGGACCCCGAGCCGGTCGAGGGCGGACAGGTGGAGCGAACGCGGGAGAACAGCCACGAGGTGGTCGCCCCGTGCGCCGGCATCTTCATGCCCGGCCTGCAAAAAGGCACGACGGCAACGCTGATTCCCGACGACTTTGTCGAGCAGGGCCAGCCGCTCGGGCACATCACGCGCGAAAGCGACCTGGCCCTCGTGCCCGTTCCGGCGCCGGTTTCGGGCTACTTGTGGCAACTCAACGCTTGTCACGGGCAGGTTTGCGACGCCAGCCTGCCGGCGCAGCATCCCTACGTGGAAGAGGGCGTCCGGCTGGCGTTGATCGTCACCAGGAGCACCTAGAAGAACCCGCGTGATTCGTGGAAAAAGCGGCTGCTGTTCAGATAGCCGCGTGGGCTTGCCCCGCGCTTCGTTACGTACGGGTTGTGCCGCAGCGCAGGCGCGCCGCGCGGGGCAAGCCCACGCGGCTATCACGCTCTCATGAATTCCTCCCGGAATCACGCAAGCTCATTTAGGAGGACCCGCTTCAGCGGAGGCCACCACCGGCACTACTGCCGGCGCCGCGCGGCCTGTGACAGATTCCACGACCGGCCTGCCGCCGGCTGGAGTGCGCCGGCGAAGGAGGGCAAAGGGTCAGAAGAACTCCCAATGCCCGACCGGCTGGCCGCGCTTCAGCCTGGTTGCGATCTGGTAGGCGTCGATGATCGCCGCAATCGCAACCGCGGCGCCTCCGAAGCACGCAGTCGAGAACCAGACTCCAAGGAAGAGCAGAAACAAGACGACCCCCTTGACCGTCTGCCCGAGCACCACCTGGCCCAAGCCGGGCAGAACCAGCGACAGGATGGCCATCACGGTCGGATCGCGGGGCGGGCTGGCCGGCATGACCAGTTCGCCGCCGCCCCCGGCGGGGGCGGTTGGGACCGCCGGGGGACGGTGAGCCGAGGGCCCGCCGGGGGAAAACAGCCCGGCGATCTCGCCGGCCGCTTTCCACTCGGCTTGGCCCTCGGTCCACACGAAGTCCGTCCTCAGCAGGTTTCCCGCATCGGCCTTTTGTTGAAGCTGGTAGAACGAGACGGGCCCGGCGGGCTGGCCGTTCTCGGTGTAGTACCACTGCCCTTCCGCCATACACGGTGCTTTCTGCGCTGGTGGAGCTTTCAGTCAACGTTGCGGCGACGAATGGGCGAATCGCTCTTCGCGCCGGCTCGCTAGACAAACGGCGTGATGCCCGGCATCGCGGTCGGGTAGGTCCCGTCGTCGCGCGGCTTGACGGGCGGTTCGGCGTCGAAGGCGTACTTGGGCAGGCTGTAATCGAGGGTCGATTGCATGGCCTTCTCCCAAGTGATTTCCTGGCCCGTATAGCAGACCATCTGGGCCAGGATCGCCAGCATCGTGCTGGTGTACATATAACTGCTGTTGTTCACCGGCTTGCCCGTGCGAATCCCCTGGAAGAGCTCCACGTGTTCGAGGTCGTACATGCTTGCCTTTTCCCCGCGATATTCCCACTGGGTCGCCCCTTCGATTCTGCATCGCGAGGGCATCTGCGCGCGTCCCTTCGAGCCGAAGACGACGTCGGTGGTCCCGTTGTAGCAGCCGGGTATGTCGCGGCAGAAGCCGAACACCCGGACGCCGCTCTCGTATTCGAAGACGACGGCGTGGTGGTCGAACTGATCGCCGTACTTCGGATCGACGCAGACCTGCCGTCCTCCCATGCCCCAGGCCTTCAGCGGCGGCACGTCGCCGAGGACCCAAGAGGCCTTGTCGATGCTGTGAATCAACTGCTGGGCCGTCTGGTCGCCGGAGAGCCAGTTGAAGTGGTACCAGTTCTGGAACTGGTATTCCATTTCGCTCCAACCGGGCTGCCGCTCGCGGAGAACGTAGGGCACGCTGAGGTAGTTCTCCTGGACCGCGATAATCTCTCCGATGGCCCCATCGCGGACTCGTTGGATCGTCTCGCGCACCCCCGGATCGTAGCGCCAGCAGAGACCGGAGACGAGGCTCAGTCCTTTGCGCTTGGCCTCCTCGCCGGCGGCCATGGCGACCTTCAGCCCCGGCACGTCGAGCGAGTGGGGCTTCTCGCAAAAGACATGCTTGCCGGCGGCGACCGCCGCGCGGAGATAGGCCGGATGGAAGTGCGAAGCGGCCGCGATCAGGACGACATCCACGCAGTCGATCACCTTCTGATAGGCGTCGAATCCGATGAACAAGTGATCGTCGTCGACGGCGACCTGGTCCGGTTTGAGCTGTTTGAGCCTTGTCCGGGCGCCCGTGGCGCGATCGGCGAAGATGTCGGCCATCGCCACGAGGGTCACGTCCGGGCCGGCGTTCATCGCGTTGGCGGCGGCGCCGCTGCCGCGCCCGCCGCAGCCGATCAGCCCGATCTTGATCTTGTCGCTGCCGGCGGCATGCGACGAGCGGGCGAGCGAAAGGGGGGCGGCAAGAACCGTCCCGGCGGCGAGCGTTGATTTCAAGAAGGCGCGGCGCGTGGTCATCGTTTTCGTCTCCTGTTTCTGTTCGGTCGGCATCAATGGTCCATCTCCAACGTAGCGTTGGTTTCTCGAGATGGCTCGCTGTCACCATTAAACCATCAGGACAGCCGGAACGCCACACGCGTCCCCGCCGTTTTGGCGGTTTTCTTTTCCCTGGACTCGGCCTTCTTTTCTTGGGAGTGCGGCGGTATCATGGGAGTAGAGGGATCGGACATTGCGGTTCGCTTCATCTCCATTCCTCGGTCATCGATAATTCCGACCCATGTCCGAAGGCCGAGCGGGGAAATCGTCCTCCCCGCGAGAAGAGGCATTCTCACCGGTTTTCGGCAGACAGGGCCGTAGTGGTTCCAATGGCGACCGTCCGGAGGAATGCATGTCGGCTGCCGACTCTTCTTCTGATCGGCCATCGCGGCTGGCCATCGTAGCGTCGATTCTTATCGCGGGCGTGGCAGTCTCGCTGGCCGGGTCCTGGCTGCTGGCGCGCGGCGAGGGCGAGCTCCTCGAGGCCCGGCTGATCGATCGAGCCGATCTGCGGATCCACGCCCTCAATCGCCGCTTCAGCAGTGCCGCGGGCACCAACCTGGCTCCGTTCAGCCGCCTGCGCGGCAGCGGAAAGGACCGCCGCCAGGCGTTTCGCGACATGGCCGAAGTGCGGCTGTCGCCCAACAGCGATATTCTCGGCCTGATGTGGGCGCCGCGGGTCGCCAGCCAGTCGCGGGAAGAGTTCGAGCAAACGGTCGCCGCGGAAGGCATCGAGGATTTCCGCATCCGCTCGGAGGCGGATGCTGCCGCCGGTGCGATTGACCATTATCCGATCCTTTACGCGGAGCCCGAAACCTGCCAATCGATGCTCGGTTTCGACCTGGGCTCCAGTCCGCCGCTGTGCGCGGCCATGGGCGAGGCCCAAGAGACCGACGCAGTGGCGACCACTCGGCCGATGGTCTGGCGGGATGCGCCGTTCGAAGGCCTGGTGGTCGTTGCAGTCCGCGCCGTCGGTTCCAGGCGGCCCGCCGGCGATGCCGCGGCGCCGTCCCGCCAGAATCCGCAAGGGTTCGCCGTCTCGGTGATCGGGGTCGGAAAGATGATCGAGGACGCGCTCAACCCGTTCCCCCCCGGGATCGACGTGGTCTTGTTCGACGGTTCCGATCCGAACGGTCTCAAGCCGGAGTGCGTTTACAGCTCGGCCGACCGTGTTGTGCGGCTTGTCGACCGGACGAGCCTGCCGCAACCGCCCGCCGGCTTGACGATGCCAAGGCGAGAACTGCTGGTGCCGGGCCGGCCGTGGTTCGCCCAGGGCATTCCGTCCGAACGGTACGTGGCCGAGCATCGATCGCGGAGGCCGCTGGTCGTTCTTCTGGCCGGTGTGTTTGCCACCGTGGCCGTGGCGGCATATGCCAACATATTGTTCGGCCGCAGCGCAAGAGTCAGGGAATTGGTGATCCGGCGGACTGCCGAGTTGAACGAGGCGAATCAGCAGCTCTCCCGCGAGCGATTCCTGCTCGACACGCTGCTCGACCAATCTCCCGACTACATCTACT
>JAMOAF010000702.1 GCA_023621895.1 Planctomycetota bacterium | reverse complement strand
GTGGCTGCCCAGGTCGCTCATCGTGCCGTTGCCGAAATCCCACCAGCGATACCACTTCGGCCCCGGGAAGTAGACCTCGTTGAACGGCCGGTAGGGCGCCGGGCCGAGCCAGAGGTCCCAATCGAGTCCCTCGGGAATCGGTGTCGACTCGCGGGGCCGCTCCGTGACATAGACAATGTCCTGATTTCTCTCGGCCGCTTCCTTGCTCTGCCATCCCCAGGCGCGGGAGACCCAGACGTGGACCTCGGAGACCGCGCCGATCGCGCCGGTCTGGATCAACTCCACGACGCGGCGGTAATTCTCGCCGGCATGGATCTGGATGCCCATCTGCGTGGTCACGCCGGCCTCGGCCGCCGCCAGCCGGATTTGCCGCGCTTCCCAAACGTCGTGCGTCAGCGGCTTCTCGCAGTAGACGTGCTTCTTGGCCTTCAGGGCCATCATCGTGGCCATCGCGTGCGAGTGCTCGCAGGTGCTCACCACCACGGCGTCGAAGTCGTCCGGCCGGTCGAAGATTTTGCGGAAGTCCTTGAAGCACTTGGCCTGGGGATACTTCTCCGCCGCCTGCTTGAGCCTCGGCTCGTAGACGTCGCACAGCGCGACGATGTTTTCGGAACTGACTCCGCCGGTGTTGCCGGCGCCACGGCCACCGGCGGCAATGATCGCGATGTTGAGTTTGCCGTTGGGATTCTGTGCTCGTAGAAAGCCTGGCAAGGCGACAAGGCTCGAAGCGCCGGCGGCAGCCAGCTTGACAAACCGCCTCCGGCTAAGCCCGTTTCCGATATTCTTGGCAGGCTGACACGATGAATGACGCATGGGTTTACCTCCGCGGAATCTGGATGACTTGGCGATCTTCCCGCCCGGCTGTCTGGCGAGGCTTTGACGCTCCTATTGTGGCCGGGGGGGAAGGCCGCCGCAAGGGACCAGCCGACCGGCCGGCCGCATCGCCCAAGCTGGGGATGGCAAGCACGTGTTGCCCGGCTTTGAAATCTTGGATTTTGCGAGGGAATCCTGCCGGACTAGATTTGTCCTGGGGAAACGGCCAGCGTGCCGTAGGGCCGGAAGTCGTCCACGTTGAAGGTCAGCAAATGTGGCACGCCGTGGACATTGAGCAGTGCCACCAGCCGCGCGTCGTGAACTTGTTTGCCGCGAATCCCGTGCCGGCCGACAAGCCGTAGCCACTCGGGGAAGACCGCAGGAGTCTCCAACAAGAGGGGGAATTGGTGGAGCAGTTCGGCCACCTTAGCTTCGGCATCGCTGGCTGGCCACCCGTAGCCATTTACCGCAAGAGGGCGGGTGGCCACCGACCAAAACTCGACTAAGACCTGCGGTGCGAGGAACAGTTCATTACCTCGCGCCAGAAGCCGCCTCACAGCGTCGACAGCCAATAATTGGTGGGCTGACTTGGGGGCAAGGGCCCGCAAAAGGACGTTGGTGTCCAGCACGTATTGGGCCATCAATCGTAGAAACTTTCACGGCGCAGCGACTCGGCTGGCAGGTCAGCGCCCTCGGGCAGCGGGGTGTTGGCCCATTGCTGAAATGCATCAGCCCGCTGGCCAGGTGTGGCTCGTCGCCAGAACGGCCGCTCCACGCCTGCCGGGCGGAGCACCACGACGTCACCCACTACCTCCAACTCGAACCAGGATTCTGGCTGTGCACCGCCCAGCAACTCACCGGGGACACGCAACATACCGTCGTCGCCAACTTTCAGAATCGGCATGGTTTGATATCCTTGGCAAGCAATCTTCCCCCTATAATTACTGTATATATCCCGCATGGCAGCGTCAAGCAGCGCCGCGCCACGAAGTCAAAACCCGACGCGGGGCCGCCTCACCCGCTGTTGTAGGTCCGCAGCTTGCCCGAGGTCGCCTCGCGGGTGAACTTGTAGAAGTGCCAGCTTGTCACGCAGCGGTTCATGAACTGGGCGAAGCCGATGATCCCGCGGCCGCGCCCCAGGCAGCGCGCCAAGTAGTATTTCAGGTAAATTTTTCCCACCGAGATCAGCGAGCCGTCGCGCACGAGGGCCCAGAAAAGCGACCAGAAAAGGGCCAGCCCGTAGGCCAAGGTCGGCAGGCTTTTTCCCTCTCCCGCCTTGCGGCAGATTTCGGCGCGGCGCTGGAGGAACTCCGGAAACTGCTGAATCTTGAAATACCGCTCCAGAAACGCCTCCGGAGTGTAGAGCCGCTTGACGAGATTCCAGTAGCCTTCGCGAAGCTCCTCGCGGCTCATCTGCTTGGGAACGAAGTTGCAGTTGGGATCGTCCTCGACCAGCCGGCCCTCCCGCTTGAGCCGTTCGTAGAGCGGCGTCTTGGGAATTGCCTGGAGCATGCCGACCATCGCCAGCGTGATGCCGTTTTCCTGGATGAAGCGGAACTGGTCCTCGAAGATCTCTCGGTCGTCGCTGTCGAAGCCGACGATGAACCCGGCGTTCACGTCGAGTCCCGCGTTCTGGATCCGCGCCAACTTGGCGTCCAGCGAGTCGCCGCGCGTGTTCTGAAACTTTTTGATCTCCTTGAGCGATTCCGCGCGCGGCGTCTCGATGCCGATGAACACGCTGCGGAAGTTCGCCCGGTACATCAGCTCCATGATTTCCGGCTGGTCGGCCAGGTCGATGCTGGCCTCGGTCGTCAGCCGCAGCGGGTAGCCGTGCCGCTCCATCCAGGGGATGATCTCTTCCAGCAGGGCCTTGGCCTTCTTGCGATTGCCGATGAAGTTGTCGTCGACGATGAACGCCGAGTGGAACCCGGCCCGCCGCATGTCGTCGAGTTCGGCCAGGAACTGCTCCGGCGGCTTGGTCCGCGGCTTGCGCCCGTAAATCACGATGATGTCGCAGAACTCGCACTCAAACGGGCAGCCGCGCGAATACTGGAGCGCCCCGGAGGCGTAGCGATCGGCCTTGAGCAGGTCGTATCGCGGGCGGGGGGCCTCGGCCATGTCGGTCGGCTTCGACTGCTGATAGCGTTTCCGGGTGGGCCGGCCGCGGGCGAAGTCGTCGAGAAACTCCGGCCAGGTCGTCTCGGCCTCGCCGATGAACATCACGTCGCAGAGACCCTCGAAAAACCCCTCCTCAACCGAAACCAACGGCCCGCCGACGACCGTGAAGACGCCGATCTCGCGGAGCCGGAGAAGAATCTCGAGAATCCGCTGCTTCTGCACGTTCATCCCGGTCAGGCCGACCAGGTCGTAGCCGCTGAGCGAATCCCAGTCGATCTCTTCCACGTTCTCGTCGATCAGGTCCACGCGGTGATCGCCGCAAAGCCCTGCCAGCGTGGGCAGCGAGCCGGAGATCATCGTGCTCCGCTTGTCGCCCGGATAGAGGGGGAGGGCATACTCGAAACCCCAATAGGAGGGCTCAAAGCGGGGGTTGATCAGACAGATCGAAAGAGTGCGCGCCGGCTTGCCCGCGGTCACGTCGGCACGCAGCGCCGGTTCGATCATCGTCATGGTGAGAATCCCGTCCTTGGCTCGCCGACACGACAAAAGAACCGATCTGGGACTCCTGGGTCGGAATCAGTCCAGCATACATGATCCGCGCCGATTCCCGAAGGGCAACTTTCGGCGGGTGCGCCCTTGGCGATGGCCGCTTACACCCAGGTCCGGATGGCCTGCTGTTGCCCTTGCCACGGGACAGTTCGTTTGTTGCGACGGCCACCGGCGCGCGGTACGATGGCCTCGTTGCCAACAGCGGATTGGCCGCCACCATGCCAGGAGAGCAAGTCATGACAGCGCGATGTCTTTTCCGGATCAGTTTCTGTTTGGGGCTCCTGTTTGCGGGCGTTGCGGGCGTTGCGGGCGTTGCGGGCGGCGCCGAGCCGGGCTTCCAAGCCGGCTTCGCCGAGCGGGATATCACGCCCGAGATCGGCATGGAAGCGCCGGGCGGGTACGGCAAGGCATATCACCGGTCGCTCCACGATCCGTGCAAGGTGCGGGCGGCCGTGTTCGGCGAGGGTTCGGCCCGGGTGGCGATCGTCGGGATCGATGCCCTGTTCATCCGCCGTCCCACCGTGCTGGCGATCCGCCGGCAGATTCAAGACAAGTGCGGGATCGCCCCGGAGGCAGTGATGATTGCCGCGTCGCATTCCCACGCGGCCGGCCCGATGGGTTACTTTCTGCCGGGTGAGCTTGACGGCGCGCCGCCGCTGGTCAAGTCGCTGGTCTACGACAAGTCCGTGACGGCCAATCCGGAGTATCTCGCCCGCGTCGAGCGTGAAATCGTCGCGGCCGTGGTCGCCGCCGATGCGGCGAAGGCGCCCGCCCGGGCCGCGGCCGGCTTCGGCCGCGAGGAGCGGGCGGCGTTCAATCGGCGGTTCCGCATGCGCGAGGGCTTCACGATGACGCATCCCGGCCAGGGCAATCCGGACATCATCGAGCCGGCCGGACCGATCGATCCGCAGGTCGGCGTCCTGGGCGCGTGGAGCGAGCAGGGCGAGTTTCTCGGCTGCGTCGTCAACTTCGCCTGCCACGGGACGACCGGGCCCGGCGGCATCTCGGCGGACTGGATTTATTACCTCGAGAAAACGATCCGCGGCCTGATGGGCGAGAAGGCCGTGGTCGTGTTCATGCCGGGCATGGCCGGCGACGTGACGCAGGTCGACAACCGCAGCCCCTACCAGATCAAGCAGTTCGGCGAGGTCTCGGCGCGGTATGTGGGCGGGCGCGTGGGCGCGGAGGCGATCAAGACGCTGCTGGCGGTCGAGCAGGCCGCCGGACCGCTCGCGCCGGTTGCCGCCCAGAGCCGGGTGCTCAAGATCAAGCGCCGCGCGCCGAAACCCGAGCGCGTCGCCCAAGCGCTGGAACTGGTCAAGCAAGAGCCCGGCAAGGTGGACGCCACCGAGTGGACGTTCGCCAAGGAAATCGTCGTGCTCGACGCGCGAATCAAAAAGGAGCCGATCGCCGATGTCGAAGTCGAGGCCGTCCAGGTTGGCCCGGCCGTGTTCTTGTCCTGCCCGGCGGAGTACTTCTGCCAGTACGGACTCGACATTAAGGCCGGCAGCAAGTTCCCCTTCACGTTCCCGGTGTCGCTGGCCAACGACTGCGTCGGCTACGTGCCGACCGAGGAGGCGCTCAGCCCGCAAGGCGGCGGCTACGAAACGCGGCTGACCGCCTACAGCAACCTCGAACCGACCGCCGGGCGGCAGATGGCCGAGGCGTTGATCGGGCTGGCCGCGGGGTTGCAGCCCGGCGCCGTTCCGTCGCCTCCCCCGCTGCCGAAGTTCCAGGGCCAACCCTGGTCCTACGGCCGCGTGCCGCCGGAGTTGGACTGATCCGCCGCAATCAGCGGGTAACCGGCGGTCATGCATCGACCGCAATCCGCATCCGTCAAGGGACAGGCGGCCGCGTATCCCCCACAATGTTCACCACACAGAGGACCGATCCATGACTAGGCTCTTCTTGCACGCATCTCTGCTCCTGCTCGCTGCCTTCGCGGGTCTTCACGCCGCGGAGTTCCGCGCTGCCGTGGTCAAGGTGGACATCACACCGGAGACGCCGCAGATGCTCCGCGGTTACAGCCCACGGATGTCGACCAAGGTGCACGACCGGATTTATCACCGCATTGTCGCGCTCGACGACGGCACGACTTCGTTCTTCCTCGTCTCCTCCGACCTTTGCTCCATCTCGCCCGCTTTCTGCGACCGCGTCACCGGCGAGCTGGCCAGGGAGCTGGGCGTGCCGCCGGAAAACGTCTGGTGGTCGATCACCCACACGCACTCCTCGCCCTACGTCGGCCCGCCGGGCATTCCCGGCGCGCTGATGCCCAACCGGTTCCAGTTTCCACTGGATGAGGCTTACACCGCGCTGGTTGAAAAAACCCTCGCCGAGGGCGTCCGGCAGGCCCGTCAGAAGCTGGCGCCCGCCAGGCTCGGCGCCGGCTGGGGGGAGGCGGAGGCGAATGTCAACCGCCGCGCTCGCGACGCCAGCGGACGAGTGCGTCTCGGCAAAAATCCCGACGGGCCGGTGGATCGCCGCATCGGCCTGATCCGCCTCGAGAAGTCCGGCGGTGAGCCCCTGGCCCTGATCGCCAACTATGCCATGCACGCCACCGTGCTCGGCGGCGGCAGCACGCTCGTCAGCGGCGACGCGCCCGGCGTCGTCGCCGAATACGTCGAGAAGAAGATCGGCGCGCCGATGCTCTACCTCAACGGCGCCGCCGGCAACATCGCCCCGATCCACAGCACCCGAGCCGAGGCCGAAGCCGATCTGCTCAGCCGGTTCGAAGTCCTCCTGGGCGATCCGATCCTTGACGCCAACCGGCGGCTGGCCAGCACCACCGCGGAGGTAAAGCTCCGCACCAGCCGGATCATCCTCGAGACTCCCAAACGCCCGGACCTCAAGTGGTCGGACGAACTGAAGGACTACCTGCGAGTTTCCGACGACGGCAAGGAGACCCTGCTTGTGCCGCTGCGCTTCCTGCGAATCAACGACGAGATCGTCATTTGGAGCGCGCCGATGGAACTGTTCTGCGAGGTCTCCAGCGAGATCCGCGCAAGTTCCCCCTTCACCTATACGTTCTACGCCGGCTACACCAACGGCACCTTCGCCTACCTGCCTACCGAGGAAGAGTTCCGTGCCGGCGGTTACGAGCCGGCCACCTCTCCCTTCACCGCCGCCGCCGCCGGCCATCTCGTGGCGGCCGTCAACCGCCATCTGCGCGAGATTCACGGCGCCCAGTGATGCCGCCACAGCGCGTGCAGGGGCCAGGAATCGCAACCACGCGATCTACCTCACCGGCTCGGCCTCCCCGCAAAAATCCCGCCGGCTCGCCCGGCGGATCATTCCCCGTAAAATCCCGCCGGCTCGCCCGGCGGATCGTTCGGTTTCCCACTACCTCCGCCGGCTCGCGCCCCACCCAAAAATCCCGCCGGCTTGCCCGGC
>JAMOAF010000211.1 GCA_023621895.1 Planctomycetota bacterium | reverse complement strand
GAGCAGCGCGAACGAGGGCGGCGCGTCGCCAAACGTCGCTCCCCGCGCGGGGAGCGTGGATTGAAATGGCACCGCTCTGCGCGGACTGTGGCGACCCGGGCGTGTTACGCGGAACCGTAAGAGTCCACACGAAGAAAACGGGAGCGTCGCCCCACCGGCAGCAACTTCTTCACGGTGGGCCGCCGCTCGCCGCCGTGGCGATTCCAGCGTTGAGCGAGATGGTCAGCACGCCGGGCCATGCAAGCCCAACAGGGATGGCCCGCGTTGGACCACCCTACGGACCATTGCGTAACCGGCTTGTTTCCGGTGGGCCGCCGCTCGCGGCCGTGGCGATTCCAGCGTTGAGCGAGATGGTCAGCACGCCGGGCTATGCAAGCCCAACAGGGATGGCCCGCGTTCGACCACCCTACGGACTATTGCATAACCGGCTTGTTTCTGGTGGGCCGCCGCTCGCCGCCGTGGCGATTCCAGCGTTGAGCGAGATGGTCAGCACGCCGGGCAGTGCAAACCCAACCCGAGACGGTTCGGACGTGCCCGGCTGTTCCGCGGAACCGCAAGAGCCCACGCGAAAAGGGTAGGCGCCAGGCTGGCGGTGGCGGGCAGCTCGGCTCGGGCAACTTCCAGCGCTGAGCCTGGGCGGCGTGAATCGCCTCCCGCAGTCGCGGATCGGCAGGTTCGACGATATCATGGTAGGCGGAAATGCCACCAGCCGAGTGCCGACGCCGCTTGCCGGATTCCGCCGGAATTCAAGGCGGCTGGCACGACGCGATGAACAAGGGAGAATGCCGTGAAGAGGACTGAGATCACCCGGCGGGCGTTTGCCCGCCAGAGCGCGCTCGTCGCGATGGCGGCCCGCGCCGCCTGGAGCGCCCCGGCCGCCAAAGCGGCCGAACCGGCGATGAACGTCACGATCCTCGGCGATTCGAGTTGCATACCGGACCTGGGCCACGAAACGGCTTGCTTCCTGATCAACGGCAAGCACCTCGTCGATGCCGGTTGGTGCGCCGCACTCAAGATGCGTCAATATGGGTTCGATCCCCTGGCCTTGGAGTCGATCATCCTGACCCACTTCCACCAGGACCACTACCTGGGGCTGCCTCAACTGTTGTTCTATATCGGCCTGAAGAAACGCCCGGGGCCCCCGCTGTCCATCATCGGGCCCAGCGAGCACCTGGAGCGGGTGGTGCGCGCGGCCGCCGAGTTCCTACAGATCGACCGCTTCCCCGAGCTGGCCGTCAACTACAAGCTCGTGCCGCTCGCGGCGGGTGACCGTTTCGAGTTGCCGGGGCTGCGGTGCGACACCTTTGCCGCGCGCCATGTCTCCGGCACCAATCAACCGGAGCAGGCGCTTGCTTACAAAATAGCCGATCAGGCCGGCGGGGCGCGGTTGGCGTTCACCGGCGACACGCACTATCACCCGGCTCTTGCCGAATTTGTCAAGGACGTGCCCCTGTTGATTCACGACGGCGCGCATACGCAGCCGAAGGACGCCGCGGACATTGCCAAACGCGCCGGCGCGGGTCGCCTCGTGCTGATTCACTACCCGCAGAAACGCGCTTCAACCATCTTGGCGGAGGCCAAGGCCGTCTTCCCGAATACCGAGTTGGCCCAGGAGGGCGCCTGCCTGGAAGTCCCTGCCGCGCGGTGAGGCTTCCGAGTTGCTGCATTCCCTTGCCGATGGAGAGAAACGTACCATGTTGAATCGCCGTGACGTGCTTCGCCTGATTCCCGCCTCATCGCTTTTCTGGTTGGGGGCCCCGCGTTCGGGCCAGGCCGCGCCAGCTCCCGCCAGGCCGGTCCTGGCCGGCCCGCCGGTCGTCCAGCATCCGCGAACGGACGGCTTCGCGGTCAGCTTCGCGCTGGGCCGATTGGCCACCGGCTGGGTCGAGTGGGGACTGGCGCCCGATCGGCTCGACCAGCGCGCCGTTGCCAGTCGGGCGGGCCTGGTCGCGGCCTCCGACCGGGCCATGATCGTGCCCGTTTGCCTGGGCGGCAGCGGCAAGCCGGGAGAGCCGATCTACTACCGCGCGGTGGCGCAGGCGTTGCGCTACGAATCGGCCTACAAGCTCCAGCGAGAAGAACCGGTCGCCAGCCCGGTTTACCGTCTTACCGTGCCGCCGCCGGCCGCCGCCGGCATTCGCATCGCCGTGATCAACGACACGCACGAGCAGGCCGAGTCGCTCAAGGCCGTGGCCTCGCGGATCGAGGCGATCGCGCCGGACGCGTTGGTCTGGAATGGCGATACTCCGGCGTCGGCGTTCGACGGGCCGGCCGATCCGCCGCGGGTGCTGCTTGCCCAGGCCTGGGCGGCAACGCGGCCGCTGATCTTCGTGCCGGGCAATCACGACGTGCGCGGGGCAAGCGCCCGGGACGTTGGCAATTGCCTGGCCGCCGGCCCGGAGGCCGGGCTGCCTTACAACGTGGCCTGGCGTTGCGGGCCCGTGGCCCTCTTAACCCTCGATACGGGCGAGGACAAGCCCGACCGCCATCCGGTGTTTGCCGGGACAGCCGCCTATGAGCCCTACCGGGCGCGGCAAGCCGCCTGGCTGCGCGAGGCGCTGGCCCGGCCGGAAATCGCCTCGGCCCCGTTCAAGGTCGCCTGCTGCCACATTCCGCTGCGCGGCTTGCCAGAGCAGAACGACGGCCTGGACCTGAACGACTTTGCGCGATGGTCGGGCGACGGCGCCCAGCGCTGGATGCCCGCCCTGTGCCAGTCGGGCGTGCAACTGGTCGTCAGCGGCCACACGCACGCCTGGCGGATCGACGACCCGTCCGAGGGCCGGCCGATGCAGGTCGTCGGCGGCGGGTGCGATCCTCGCCGCGGCGAAACGGTGACGGTCGTCGTCCTGGAAGCCGACGCGGACGGGCTGCGGGTGGTCGTTCAGGACGCGTTTTCCGGCAAGGAATTGGCCCGGCGGAAACTAAATCGACCTGCGTGATTCGTGGAAAAAGCGGCTGCTGTTCAGATCTAAATCGACCTGCGTGATTCGTGGAAAAAGCGGCTGCTGTTCAGATAGCCGCGTGCGCCTTGCCCCGCGCTTCGTTACGTACGGGTTGTGCCGCAGCGCAGGCGCGCCGCGGGGCAAGCCCACGCGGCTATCACTCTCTCATGAATTCCTCCCTAAAATCACGCAAGCTCATTTAGCACGCGCTGATCGATCGTGAGGAGGAGCCACGCACGCCAGGACCGCAGCGTTCCTGCTCGTTTGCCTTGTCCCGGCGATCGCCTTCGGCTGGGGGCCGGGCGCGATCAGGCCAAGACCATTCGCCGGCGGGAAGGCCTGGCCGCCACGTCATGCAGTCGTTTTAAATACGGCGAGATCAATACTGGCCGACTGCCTCGCCGCCGTCGCGAGTGACGAGCGATCGCCAGGTGGACAACTCGATTGTCTCAGAAATGAAGCGCACCGAACCGTCAGCCAGCGACGCATTGACTCCGCCGGAGTGGTAGCTGCGCGCGGTCACGGCGGCATAAGTCAACTGGTCGACCGCCTTGCCTTCGCGAGCCGAGGTAAAATCGATGTCGTACTGGATGCCGCCGGAATCGAAGGCAACGGGGGTGTTTGGAGTGAAGGTGCCAGTAAAGCCGGTTTGATGCGCCCGGCCATCAACCCACTCGGTGTGACCCGAATCTGCCTTGAAGCTGCCTCCGAGGCTGCTTACGCCGGCAGGCGTGCCCGGAATTGCGGCGCCGGAGTCTTTCGGATTTCCGCCATCGCGAAGATACGGCGTCCAGGCCTTGACCTCGGCGAACGCCAATGTATTGCTCGTTCCGTCAACCAGACTGGCAAAACCCGCATGGCAGTTCGGGTAACTCAGCCCATTGCCTCCACGGCGCGCAACCGGGTCGTAGACGAACCACGTGCCGACGTTGATGGCGTAGTTCAGCGGATAGTGGGTCAGGTTGCCATCCGGTCTTTCCGTGTCTTTTATCTCGCTTGGACACAGGTAGGCGGCTACGCGCGTTTCCGTGACCAGGGGTTGCGAGGAGTAGTTCCGGCTCCAATCGATCAGGTCTTGAAGATTCTGTTGCTCGAGAAACGCGAGCAGCCGAGCTTGTGCAGACCACGGGTCGAAGACATCCGCCGTGACTGGCAAGGCCGCCGACGGCGGGAGCTTTCTATATGTGTCGTGATAGTTGTGAAGCGCCAGACCGACCTGCTTGAGGTTGTTCGTACACGACGTGCGGCGCGCCGCCTCGCGAGCCGCCTGGACGGCCGGCAACAAGAGGGCGATGAGTATCCCGATGACGGCGATGACAACCAGTAGTTCAACGAGAGTGAACGCGCTTTGACGTTTCTTCATGGCGGACTCCCAGCCAAGAGTGAAAGGGGTTACGAAGCGCGGCTGGCTGGGATGCCCGAGTCAGTCAAGGCCGACTCCAGCGACATCTGGCTGGCGGAACGCGGGAACGAGGCGGCTTGAAAGCGGCTATTTTTGCAGAATCAGCTTGTTGTTGCGGGTGATTGTCAGGCGGTAGACCTCCCCGCAATGAACAATGTGAACCTCGCGCCGATCGCAAAAGATCTGCGAGGACTCAATCTTCCGGGGGCAGGATTGACCGTCTGGCGTTGCGGCCTCCGGTTGCGGTCTCGCGCTGGCAAGAATCGCACGTGCGGGATCATCGCCTGAAAGGTCGCCTTGCCCACCGGGGGGGCTTTTGGGCAGGTCAGGCCCTGGATCGGATTCGCTTGAAGGTCTCATCAGAAACACGTGGATATTGGCAATCCAACTCGGCATGCCCCGTGGCAGGCAGGGGGCGGAGAGATGGGGCGTTTGGGAATCCTCGGGATCCCAAATCAATACGGGCGTTGTGAGATTGAGTCTCAATATCGTATTTAAGAATATTTCTACCAGAATTCCGCCCAGCGTCAATCCGTCTTCTTGAAGATTTCAGTTGCCACACCTTGTTTGGCTGGCCTAACTGATTGTCCGCCAAGGGTTTATGTGGTTTTTCAAAAGTCCAGCAGACGAAGGCTCCAGCGTTTTACGTCCACAAAAAGACGCCTTGATGCTGTCTCGGCAGGCCCGGACGGCTATGATTGATGAAGGCTCCAATCACTCAAGACGCGACCGTGAGGCCTGATCGTGGCCAATCTTGTGCGGATAACCGAGCCGGCCTCGCTTTCGCTTCACGCCGCTGCACTTCTGGCCAAGCAGGGTGGGGAACGCATCACCAATCAGGAGATCGCCGCAGTGCTTCAGGTGTCGGAGCACCACCTGGCGAAGGTCATGCAGCAACTGGTTCGCGCCGGGATCGTCAAGTCGACCCGGGGCCCAAGCGGAGGGTTTCAGCTCGCCCGGACGGCCGATGAGATCACGCTGCTGGACTTGTTCGAGGCGGTCGAGGGGCCCCTTGGCGAGGCGGAGTGCCTGCTCGGCGAGCGGGTTTGCGACGGCGGCGATTGCATGGTTGGAGAATTGGTCAACACGGTGCATCGCCAGGTGCGGGCCTACCTCGCCGAGACGAATCTGGCCCGCTTGGCGCAACGATTTCGGCTGGTCTCGATTGAGAGACTGGCGGCTGACCGCTGACCGCTGGCCGCCGACGCCTACGATTCCCCCTTCGCCGCCTCCTGTTTTTGCACCTTCGCCCAGGTGTCGCGGAGCGTGACGGTGCGATTGAAGACCGGATTTTGCGGCCGGGAAGCCTTGGAATCGGCCATGAAGTAGCCGAGGCGTTCGAACTGGTAGGGCAACCGTGTCTGCGGTTCGGCCAGGCTCGGTTCGAGCTTGCAGCCGGTGAGCACCTCCAGCGAGTTCGGATTGAGACTGTCGCGGAAATCCTCGCCTTCGGCCGCGTCGTCCGGATTTTCCTTGGCGAAGAGCGTGTCGTAGAGCCGCACTTCCCCTTCCACCGCGTGCGCGGCCGAGACCCAGTGGATCGTGGCCTTGACCTTCCGCCCGTCCGGCGCGTTGCCGCCGCGCGTCTCCGGATCGTAGGTGCAGCGGAGTTCGACCACCTCGCCCGACGAGTCCTTGACGACGCCGGTGCAGGTGATGAAATAGGCGTAGCGGAGGCGGACTTCCCGCCCCGGGGCGAGGCGGAAGAACTTCTTGGGCGGGTCTTCCATGAAGTCTTCGCGCTCGATGTAAAGCACCTTGCCAAACGGCACCTTGCGCGTGCCGGCCGCCGCGTCCTCGGGATTGTTGACCGCTTCGAGCTCTTCGACCTGATCCTCCGGGTAGTTCTCGATCACGACTTTCAGCGGCCGCAGGACGGCCATCACCCGGGGCGAGCGCTTGTTGAGGTCCTCGCGGAGGCAGAACTCGAACAGCCCCAGGTCGATCGTGCTGTTGAATTTCGCCACGCCGATCCGGTCGCAGAAGGCGCGGATCGCCTCCGGCGTGCATCCCCGCCGCCGCAGCCCGCTCAAGGTCGGCATCCGCGGGTCGTCCCAGCCCTCGACGCGCCCTTCCTGGACGAGCGTGAGCAGCTTGCGCTTGCTCATCACCGTGTAGGTCAGGTTGAGCCGGGCGAACTCGATCTGCTGCGGCCGGTAAATGCCCAGGGCTTCGAGATACCAGTCGTACAGGGGGCGGTGGTTCTCGAACTCGAGGGTGCAGATCGAATGGGTGATGTGTTCGATCGAGTCGGACTGGCCGTGGGCGTAGTCGTACATCGGGTAGATGCACCACTTGTCGCCGGTGCGGTGATGGTGGGCGCGGAGGATGCGGTACATGACCGGATCGCGCATGTTGAGGTTCGGGTGCGCCATGTCGATCTTCGCCCGCAGCGTCCGCGACCCGTCGGGAAACTCGCCGGCCCGCATCCGCTCGAACAGGTCGAGGTTCTCCTCGACCGTCCGATCGCGGTAGGGGCTGTTCTTGCCCGGCCTGGTGAGCGTGCCGCGATACTCGCGGGTTTCCTCGGCCGAGAGGTCGCAGACGTAGGCCTTGCCGTCCCTGATCATCTGGATCGCCCACTGGCAAAGCTGATCGAAGTAGTCGGAGGCGTAGTACTCGCGCTCGCCCCAGTCGAACCCCAGCCAGCGGATGTCTTCCTTGATCGAGTCGACGTATTCCTGCTCCTCCTTGGTGGGATTGGTGTCGTCGAACCGCAGGTTGCACAGCCCGCCGCCGTTCTCCGCGGCGATGCCGAAGTTCAAACAGATCGACTTGGCATGGCCGATGTGCAGGTAGCCGTTGGGCTCGGGCGGAAACCGCGTGTGGACGCGGCCGCCGTACTTGCCACTCTTCAAATCCTCGGCGACCCGGGCACGGATGAAATCGACTGGGGAAACCGGTTCGCTATTGCTGCTCATCGTGTGGCTCCGTCTTTAAATCTCTCTCGGCTGCCGCGCCGACGCTTCTCGACACCGGCCGAGCTTGCTCGACGATTCAAACCGCCGCGGCGACCCAAGCGCGGGGCAAGCCCACGCGGATACTCGGTCGGCGGCGGCCCTCCGCCGCCGGCATGGATCGATCGCGTGAATTCATGGGTTTCCTCTTTCCGAATCGTGCTCTTGGAGAATCACCTCCAGTTCGGCAATCGCCTCCAGATCCTTGGGCCGCCCCGCGGCTCGTTTGACGCGGATCAAGAACTCGAGATCGAGGCAAAGGCACTCCACGCCAAACGGTTTGATTTTCAACGTGTGCGGGAGGAGATCCTCGTAGGCGCCGCCGCCGACGATCTCTCCAAACAGGTCCAGGTCCCCGACGTCGGTCGTCAAAGGGAAATTGAGCCCGCGCTCGATCGTCGGGCGATCCCAGCGGAAGGGCAGGCCGGGCGGCGCGCCTCGCGGGTAGGGGTGCAGGCCCGCGATGGCCTCCACCAGGCGATCGATATTCTCGGACGATCGAGAATAGACCACGTCGATGTCTTGCGTCAGCCGCGATGATCCATGGGCGGTTGCCGCGACGCCCCCAATGAGAATATACTCGACCCGGTGCTCGGCCAGGGTCTTGAGCAGGCGTTCGAAGTCGGTCATGGCATCCTCCTCGCGCTCAGGCCCGCACGCCGCAGTTCCTCGGCAAATCGCTGGAGTTCCGTCAATTTGCTGATCCTCTCTTCCGGAGTCAGCTTCAGGTTCTCCCGCAGCAGCGTCCGATCGACGTTCTTCTTGTAGGCTTCGATCACCGGATCGGGCGTGATTTCAGGCAGTTTGCGCCGCATCGTCATTGTTCACCGCAATCGATCCTCGCCAGCGCTCGATCGATCCGGGCCAGGCAGCTTTCTCTGCCGAGGATCGCCAGCGCGTCGAACAAGCCGAACCCGATTGCCTTGCCGGTCGCGGCCACGCGGACGGCATGGATGATCTGGCTCAGCTTGACCTGCTCGGCTTCCACGAACTGGTGCATCAGCCGATCGAGGCTTTCCGCGTCAAACGAGTCGGCTTCGGCCAGCCGCTGGCGAAACTTGGCCAGCAGTCCCGCGGCTTGCGGGTCCTTCCGCAGCCGCTTGTCGAAGGCCTGGTCGTCGTATTCGAGCTTGTCGTCGGCGGTAAAAAACCCGGCGTAGTCGAGGACGTCGCCCGAAACCTTGATCCGGTCGGCGGCGGCCGAGACGATCTGGAAAACGCGCTCGCGCACCTGGCCGCCGGCGCCCGCGTCGATCAACCGGGCCTTTTCCAGGTACGGCATGACCAGGTCGACCTTCGCATCGACCGGCACGCCGAGCATGTGGCGTTCCTGGAACGCCGCGAGCTTCTTCGGATCGAAGCTGGCCGGCGCCTTGTTCACCCGGTCGAGCGAAAACGACTCGATCAGGTCTTCGCGGCGGAAATGCTCCGTCCTGTCGTCGAGCGACCAGCCCAACAGGGCCAGGTAGTTGATGATCGCCTCGGGCAGGTAGCCCACCCGCTCGTAAAAATCCACGATCACCGGGTTGAAGGTATCGCGCTCGACCGCCAGGCCGATCGCCGCGGCGATCTTCTGGCCGTGCTCGAGCAACTGGGCGAAATCGCGATCTTTCAAGTACTTGTCGAGCTTGCGCTTGCTCAGCTTGACCTTGCTGCCCGGCTCGGCCACGAACGGCAGATGGGCGTACTCGGGCAATGCGTAGCCCAGGCTCTGGGCGATGAAGACCTGCCGGGGCGTGTTCGAGAGGTGCTCTTCGGCCCGGATCACGTGCGAAATCCGCATCAAGTAATCGTCGACCACGCTCGCCAGGTTGTAGAGGCAGGTTCCATCGGCACGCTGAATCACGTGGTCCTGCTCGCGGGCCCAATCGAACTCCACGTCGCCGCGAACCAGGTCGCGGATCACGAGCTTCCCCTCGCGGGGCATCTTGAGGCGGACGACGGCCTCGCGCCCCTCGGCCTGGAATCGGCGGCAATCGTCCTCGGTCTCCCCCATCCAGCGGCGGCTGTAGACGAACTGCTTTCTGGCCTTTTCGGCCGCCTCGCGCTCCGCCTGGAGTTCCTCGGGCCTGGCATAATCGCGGTAGGCATGGCCGGAGGCAAGCAGCTCGTCGACCGCCCGCTGGTAGAGGTCAGCCCTTTGCGACTGGTAGTAGGGGCCATAGTCGCCCCCGACTCTCGGCCCCTCGTCCCAGTCGATTCCCAGCCATTTCAGACCTTCGAGAATCGGCGCGAGCGCCGCTTCCACGTTCCGCTGCTGGTCGGTGTCGTCGATCCGCAAGATGAACCGGCCGCCGTGGCGGCGGGCGAACAGCCAGCAGAACAGGGCCGTGCGGACCCCCCCAATGTGAAGGTAACCGGTCGGACTTGGAGCGAAACGGGTGCGGACGGTCATAAACTGCGGATGCTCCAAAAGTGGGGTCGGCGGTAAACAGCTAGACTGTTAAGTAGAGCGCCAATCACGCGATTGCGTCAATAGGACACGGCCGGTGTGACCGTTTACTTGCCGGGGGTGTATCGACAATTCACGCCGTTGTAAC
>JAMOAF010000767.1 GCA_023621895.1 Planctomycetota bacterium | reverse complement strand
CCCGGCGGGCGCGAAATCGTCTGCACCGCGCACGGCTCCGCCTCGATGCCGCGGCAAGGCATCGCGCCGTCGGAGAAGAGTCCGATGGGCAAGCTGCTCAAAGAGTTCGGCGGCCTGACGATGGGCCTGACATTCCTGGAAGACGGCCTGCACGCCGTCGTGACGGTGGAGCGGAAGTAGGATCGGCGCCAAGCCGTCAACCGGCGGCCTTTACCGACTTGTTCGCGCGCCTTGCGGCACGGTCGGCCGCCGGCAGGGGTCGCAGACGACCGGGAAGGGTTTCGGGCAATAGTTGTCCGCGCAGCGGCCGACGTTCACGCAGGGGATCGAGGGCTGCGGCTTGGGGCAGTAATTGTCCGGACACGACCGGATGCACGGGCAGGCAATGCACGGTGCGGGCTTGGGGCAATAGTCATCCGTGCAGCAGCCGGAGAAGATCGTGCTCCGCATACAGCAAAGCTCGGCATCGATGGACCTGCCGCACCGCTCGGCGGCCGCCGTTGCGCAAAACGGCGCCAGCAGCGCGACGATGGCCAGGGCGGCGGGGACGGCAAAAGGGGCGGTGGGATGGGTCATCGGCGGACTTCCTTTTCTCGTTTCCAGTCTTCCATGCCGTTTCCAGTCTTCCATGCCGCGGATCGGCAACCTCCCACTAGGCGCGGATTATTCATGAGCCGATCCATTCTTTCCAGAAGAATCGGCATTTTGGGCGCATCCGCTGTCCTGCGAACAGGCCGCGCCGCACAGCCTGCGCACGCGGCACGACCACTACAATAGTCATCACGCCTGGCCAGGTCGCGCCGGCCCGCGGCGAGGAATGGCCGGAGCGGCCGTTGACCGGGGCCGGTCACGCCTGCTCGGCGCCGACCTGGGAGGCGGCCGCAGCGCGGGCCTCGATCCGCCGCTGCCGGCGATCGGCCATCCACTGGATGAGGTAGTAGAAGACCGGCGTGAGAAAGATGCCGAAGAGCGTCACCCCAACCATGCCGCTGAAGACGGCGGTGCCCAGGGTGCGCCGCATTTCCGCGCCGGCGCCGGTGGAGATCACCAGGGGGAGCACGCCCATGATGAAGGCGAACGAGGTCATCAGGATCGGCCGCAGCCGCAGCCGGCAGGCCTCCTGGGTGGCCTCGAAGCGCGGCATGCCCGACTGGTGCTTCGCCTTGGCGAACTCGACGATGAGAATCGCGTTCTTGCTCGCCAGCCCGACGAGAACGACAAAGCCGATCTGGGTGAAAATGTTAATGTCCATGCCGGCCAGCGCGACGCCGGCGACGGAGCAGAGAATGCACATCGGCACGACGAGGATCACGGCCAGCGGGAGGGACCAGCTCTCGTACTGCCCGGCAAGCACGAGGAACACCAGCACCACCGCTCCGCCGAAGACGAACATCGTGGTCTGCCCGGCGATGAGCTGGAGGTACATAACTTCGGTCCAATCGAATCCCATCGAGCGGGGGAGCTGCTCCTTCGCAAGGCGCTCCATCGTGGCGATCACCTGCCCCGTGCTCATGCCGGGGACCGATGAACCGTTGATCGAAGCCGCCGGATACATGTTGTAGCGGTTGATCACGAACGGCCCGCCGGTGTTTTGCACCGAGGCGACGGCGCCGAGCGGCACCATGTCCCCCCTGCTGTTCCGCACCCGCAGCCGGCGGACGTCGCCGGGCTCCATGCGGAAGGGGATGTCGGCCTGGGCGTTGACCTGCCACGTACGGCCGAAGAGGTTGAAATCGTTGATGTACAGCCCCCCCATGTTGACCTGGAGGGCCTCGAAGACTTCGCTGAGCGGCAGTCCCATCGACTTGCACTTGGTGCGGTTGACGTCGACGAACAGCCGGGGGGTGTTTGCGCGGAACACGCTGAACAGCCCCACCAGCCCCGGCTGGCTGTTGCCCGCCGCGATCAGGGCGTCGGTTTGCGCCTGGATCGCTTCGAAGCCCTCGCCGCCGCGATCCTCGATCATGATCCGGAAGCCGCCCGTGCTCCCCAGACCGCGGATCGGCGGCGATCCAAACACGCCG
>JAMOAF010000267.1 GCA_023621895.1 Planctomycetota bacterium | reverse complement strand
GTATGTGCCTTGGCGCCGCGAAAACGCGTATCGGCGCCGATTTGCGCTCGTGATGGGCCAGAAGAACCAGCTTTGGTGGGATTTGCCGGCCGCGGAGTCGTTTCGGCTGCATCAGCAGATTTATCGGATCGACCGCGATCAGTACGAGCGGACACGCGATGAGCTGACGAGCCTTCTGTCCGTCCGGCACCTGCTCTCCCAGCCGGTGCGGGAGTTGTCGCTGGGAGAGCGGATGAAAATGGAGTTGATCGCCGCCCTGCTCCACTCGCCGGACGTGCTCTTTCTGGACGAGCCGACGATCGGGCTGGACGTGGTGGCCCAATACAGAATCCAGCAGTTCTTGAAACACTACCAGCAGGAGCGCGGGATCACGACGCTGTTGACCAGCCATTACATGAAAGACGTGGCGGCGCTCTGCCGGCGTGTTGTGATCATCGCCCAGGGGCAGATCATCTTCGACGGATCGCTCGGCGAGATCATCGGCCGTTTTGGTGGCCGCAAGGTCGTGACCTTGCTGTTTTCCAACGGGCACATTCCGGGCGATCTGAGAGCCTACGGCGAAATCCTCTCCGCTGAACCGCCGCGCGTGAAGATCCTGGTCGCCAGAAACGAGGTGACGGCGACGCTCTCGCGGCTCCTACAGCACCATCCGCTGGAAGACGTCAGCGTGGAGGATCCGCCGCTGGAAGAAGTCATCGCCGACGTCTTTTCCAGGGCGGAAGACATGGGGCGCCCGGCCGGTGCGGAACCCGCCGGTCGGCTCGTGGGAGGCTGAAGCCGCGCGATGTTCGCCCGAACCGTGACCTGGTGGACCGTCCTGCGGATCAGCGTGGAAGAGCGGCTGGTCTACCGGGGAGACTTCGCGCTGAGCACGTTGATGCGGTTTCTGCCCATCGTTACACAGATTTTCCTGTGGTGGGCGGTCTTCAGCGCGGCCGAATCCGTCGAGCCGGGAGGCGGCGCGACGCGGATCGTGGGCTATGCGTACCATGACTTCGTCGCCTATTACCTGCTGACGATGATCAGCCGAGCGTTTTCCAGCATGCCCGGGCTTGCCTCCGGCATCTGCCGCGACATCCGCGAGGGGACCGTCAAGAAGTATCTTGTCCAGCCGATCGACATGCTCTCGTTCCTGCTGCTGTATCGGATCGCGCACAAGTTGGTCTACTACGCGGTGGCCGCCGCCCCGTTTGCCCTGGTGTTCTACCTTTGCCGGGGCTTCTTCCCGGCCGGCTGGCCCGAACCACAGACCCTGCTCGCCTATGCGGCCTCGCTTCTGATGGCGTTTCTTCTAGGATTCTTCCTTGAAGCGACAATCGGCATGATCGGCTTCTGGTTCCTCGAGGTCAGCTCCCTGCTGTTCGTCTACATGCTGTTCAGCTTCTTTTGCTCGGGGCACATGTTTCCGATCGACATGCTTCCCGGGGTCTGGGGCGAACTGGTCCGATTGATCCCGCTCCAATACCTGGCCTACTTTCCGGCGGCGGTTTTTCTGGGCAAAGTCCAGGGGCCGGAGCTGATCGCCGGGCTTTGGATCCAGTTCGGCTGGGTCGTGTTCTTCATCGCCGCGAGCCGCGTCGCGTTCACTCTCGGCGTCCGCCGCTACAGCGGATTCGGAGGATGATCGGCGATGCGAGCGCGCCCTTCCTATCTCCGGGTACTGCTCACGTTCGCGCGCAACAGCCTCGTGCGCGACATGACCTTTCGTGGAAATTTCCTCATCGAGACCTTTTCGTCGATGTCGTGGGTGATCATGAACCTGGGGTTCTACGTCCTCGTGTTCCAGCACACGCCGCGGCTCGGGGCGGTGACCGACTGGGGAGAATACGCTTTCTCTTGGGGCAAGTACGAGTTCTTCCTCTTCCTCTCCACGACGCTCGTGATCAACAGCCTCGTGCAAACGCTGTTCATGGAAAACGCGTCCGAATTCAGCGAATTGATCCGCACGGGAAAGCTCGATTTCGCGCTGCTGAAGCCCATCGACACCCAGTTCCTGATCTCGCTGCAACGGGTCCAGTGGGCGTCGCTCGGAAATCTCGCCGTCGGCGTCGGGCTTGCCGGGTATTCGCTGTTTCGCCTGGGATGGACGCCGACGGCCGCGCAGGTCGGCCTCTACCTGCTGTTCGTCGCCTGCGGGGTGGCGATCATGTACAGCCTGATGATCGCCCTTGCGGCGACAAGCATCTGGCTGGGGAGAAACCAGTCGCTTTACGACTTCTGGTTCTACATCACGAACTTCTCGCGCTATCCGATGGAGATCTACCACGGCCCCCTCGGCACTCCCCTTCGCATGTTCTTCACCTTCATTATTCCGGTCATGATCGTGGTCAATGTTCCCGCGCGATTCCTGATCCGCCCGCTCGTGCCCCAGACGGTTTCCGACCTGGCGCTTCCGGCATTCGCCATCCTGGCGACGATTGTCAGCCTTGTGGCGAGCCGCTACCTGTTTCAGCGTTCCCTGCTGAGCTATCGCAGCGCAAGCAGTTGAGGCACACCCCGCGAGCCGTGCACGCCTCGCAGCGCCGCGCGAATGGGAGAGCCTCCGCGAGCGATTGCCGAGCCCGAGGGGGCGCTCCTCTCTCGTTTCCTCCTCCCTCCCGCGATATACTGGAAGCGTTTTCTGGGATTGCACACGGCGCCTGTCTAACCGCAGGCCCAACGGGCCGCGCGAGCGATTGCAGCCGCTTCCGCGCCGGGGCCACACAATCGTTGAACCATGTTGAAGCTCGCCTACAGTTCAAACGCGTACATGAATTTTTCGGCGGAGGAGACGATCCGGCGGATTGCGGAGCTGGGTTTTGCGGGTCTCGAACTCCTCGCCGACGTGCCCCACGCATGGCCTGCCGGGCTGCTCGGCGAGCGCAAACAGGCAATCCGCAACTGCCTGGCGCGCCATCGGCTGGAAATCTCCAACATCAACGGTTTCATGATGAATGCCGTCGCGGATCCCAGGCAGCCTTACTGGCACCCGTCGTGGATCGAGCCGGATCGGCACTATCGGGCGATTCGCCGGGAACACACGATTCGCGCGCTGCGCCTGGCGCGGGAACTGGGGGCGCCAAGCATTCAAACCGAGCCCGGCGGCCCCTTGGAAAAAGGTCAGACCTGGCGCGACGGGGCAAACGTCTTCTACGAGGAAATCATGCCCTGCGTTGAATATGCCGAACAGCAGGGCGTCGATTTGCTGATTGAACCGGAGCCTGGCCTGTTGGTCGAGACTTTCGAGCAGTACCTGGAGTTTTCCGGGCGCGTGAACTCGCCGGCCCTGGGGCTCAACTTCGACATCGGCCATGCGTTTTGCGTGCGGCAGGAACCGCAGGACTGGATTCCGCAAATGGCCGCGCACACGCGCCACTACCACATCGAGGATATTGCCGCCAACCGCCACCACGCCCACTTGATCCCCGGCGAAGGCGCCATCGATTTCGAGGCCGTGCTCCGCGCGATCCTGGCCACGGGATACCAGGGATGGGTCACCGTCGAACTCTATCCCTACATCGAAGATCCCGACAGCGCAGGGCGGAGGGCGAAAGACCATCTCCAAACGACGCTCGAAAGGATTTGCCAGGCGTGAACGGGCCTGAGCGACAGACGTGCGGAGTCGCGCCGGGCGGCCCCTTGCGCCCTTGGCTGGAACTGGTTCGCGCGCCGAACCTGCTGACCGCCTTGGCCGACGCGGCCGCCGGATTCCTGTTCACCCATCCCGCGCTGGCCCGCCCGGACCTTCCCTGGTTCGCTCTGCTGGCCGCTGCTTCCGTCCTGCTTTACGCGGGCGGCGTCGTGCTCAACGACGTGTTCGATTGCGAGACCGACCGCCGAGAGCGGCCGCAGCGCCCCTTGCCGTCCGGCCGGGTCTCGATTCGCGCGGCGGAGCGGCTGGGCTGGAGCCTGCTGGCCGGAGGCCTCGCGCTGGGCTGGGCCGTTGCCGCCGGGACGGCCGAACTGCGGCCGGCCCTGGTGGCGACGGGACTGGCGGCGATGATTGTCGCCTATGACCGGCTAGTCAAACGGACGCCGCTCGGGCCGGTGGCGATGGGCGCCTGCCGGAGCCTGAACCTGCTGCTGGGGATGAGCACCGCGGCCGGGCCGTGGGGCGCGGAACACGCCCTGATCGCCATTGCGATCGGTGTTTACGTCACGGGGGTGACATGGTTCGCCCGGACTGAAGCCTCCAGCAGTCGGCAGGGGCAGTTGATGGTGGCCGCCGTGGTGGTTCTGGCGGGCATTGCACTGCTCGAGCCGCTGCCGCGCTGGGCCGCCGATCCGGTCGCACTGTTGCGGGCGGAACCGATCCGCTGGCTCCTGCTGCTGGCGACCGTGGCCGGGCTTGTCGGAATCCGGCTCGTACGAGCAATCGTTGACCCATCGCCCCACCTCGTGCAAGCGGCCGTGCGGCACTGCATTTTCTCACTGATCGTGCTCGATGCGGCGATCGCGTTCGTCACCCAGGGGCTGCTGCCGGCGGCAACGGTGATTCTGCTCCTGGTGCCGGCGACCATTCTTGCCCGGTTTGCCGCGTCGACGTAAGACCTCCGCGGGGCCCGGCAGGGCCTCCGGAGAACAGCATTCCGTCCGACTTGAACCGCCTGTCGGCGGCGGATAGAGTTTCAGAAGACATGGCGGGGCAGCCCTGGCACGGTACGCCTGGCTTTGACCGTCCACCCGCCGGCCAAACCGGCCCGTTCGAGTGGTGGAGGGATCGCGGAAGATCGGCCGCGCGGCTCTCCCCTGCTCAACCTTTACGCTGGAGGAGTGCTCGTGGAGGGTTACCAATTGCTCGACGTCAGCGCGGTCGACGGGCTGACGATTGCCAGACTCACGGTCCGAGAGATCGAGGAGACCAAGATTCAAGACCTGGCCAAGGAGTTCAGCTCGCTGGTCGAACAGGTCGGGGCGGGCACCCTCGTGGTCGACCTGGGAGCGGTCAGTTTTCTCACGAGCAGCTCGATCGGGGTCTTGATCGCCATGCTCAAGCGGATTCGGGCGCATGGCGGCCAGATGAAACTCTGCGGTTTGCAGCCGGAAATCCGAGAATTGTTCACAATCACCCAGATCGACCGCGTGTTCGAAATCCACGCGAGCGTTGAAGACGCGCTGCCGAACGCCACGCAGCATCAAACCGGCAGCGGTTAGCCCGGCTTATTTCTCGTAGAATTCCTGCCTGACTGGTGACATCTGACATCTGACAGCTGATGGCTGACTGCTGACATCTGACTGCTGCCGCTGGTGGCTCTCCCCTCACCACGCTTTCGGCGGATTGATGAGTGCGGCGAGCGTGCGGACCAGTTCATCCAGGCCCAGGCCGGTGACCGCCGAGATCAGCAGAACCGGTTTGCCGATCGCGGTTGCGAGTCGTTGGCGCGCCTGTTCGGCTCCGGAGAGATCGGCCTTGGTGACCACGAGCAGTTCGGTCCGTTCGCCCAGGTGCGGATCGTAGGCGGCAAGCTCGTCGCGAATCGCCCGATAATTGGCGACCGGTTCGGAACCATCGGCCGGCTGCGGCTCAACCAGATGGATGAGGATTCCCGCCCTTTCCACGTGTCGCAGAAATTCATGGCCGAGTCCCACGCCCTCGTGCGCCCCTTCGATCAGTCCAGGGATGTCAGCCATGATGAACGAGCGGTCCACGTCGATTTGGACCCGGCCCAGGTTGGGGTATTTCGTGGTAAATGGATAAGGGGCGATCTCCGGCCTCGCACGAGACAGGCGGCTCAGCAGCGTGCTCTTGCCGGCATTGGGTTTTCCTATCAAGCCGACGTCAGCGATGATTTTCAGTTCCAGGCGCAGGCTCCTGACCTCGGGCGGACTGCCGGGGGTCGACTGGCGCGGCGCCCGATTGGTCGAAGACTTGAAGTGAAGGTTGCCCCGCCCCCCCCTCCCGCCTCGTGCAACGACTACCCGGTCCCCCTCGTTGGCCAGGTCCTTCAGTACAAAGCCCCGCTCGGCGTCGTAGAGCACGGTGCCCGGCGGCACGTCGATCACCAGGTCGTCGGCCGACGCGCCGTGGCATTGCGACCCCTGGCCGGGCTTCCCGCTGGCTGCCTTCCACGACTTGCGACGCACCAATGCGGCCAAGCTGTCGACGCCAGCCTTCGCTTGGACAATCACGCTCCCGCCATCACCGCCGTCGCCGCCGTCAGGGCCCCCCCGAGGGACGTACTTCTCGCGGCGGAAGCTCACGCAACCGTCGCCTCCTCTGCCGGACTCGACCTGGATCACGACTTCGTCGACAAACATGGAAGCAGATTTTCACGGCTCGATGGTGACGATTGCCTTGACGTCGCAGCGAACCGGGCCGGGCAAGAAGAAAAGGGATGGTTCCTCGGAAGAGCCATCCCCTCTGATTTGTCTAGATGGTCGAAAGAGGCCGAGAGCCCTGCTTTCACTCAATAACGACCTCAGTTCAGCGACTCGACCACGCTGACGCGACGCCCGTTCCGGTCGAACTTCACATAACCATCCACCAGCGCAAAAAGCGTATAGTCGTTGCCGACCCCAACACCCCTACCAGGGTGGTATTGCGTGCCAACCTGGCGAACGAGGATATTTCCGGCTCGCACCTGCTGGCCGCCGAATCGCTTCACGCCACGTCGCTGGGCGTTGGAGTCGCGGCCATTCCGGCTGGAGCCTTGTCCTTTCTTGTGTGCCATCTGCCAATCCTTATGTACTCAACCCATTTATTTGCATCAACCGGGCATTTTCCGCGCCCATGGACCGGCACGACGCCGGCAACTGGCGGCTAGGGAACACCTCTTTTTATCGGTAAACCCATTCGTAGTCAACCTGCCCCGGAATTCCGTAGCGAATTTCGTTTTCGTCCTCGTAATACTCGTCTCCGGGACGCCAGAAGTTCAATTTGAGCGTCTTGCGAACGAATTTTCGTCCCTT